>NZ_JAXCID010000003.1:0-155356 GCF_035985125.1 Arthrobacter sp. CG_A4
TTCCAAAGAATTTAGTGGCTACAAATGTTGATACAAAAGTGGTCCTTCCCCCGGATTCCAGAAGGAAAACGAGGAAAGGACCAACGTAACTTCAGACTAATGGTGATGTGGGAGGTTATCCCCATCCGGCGGACACGCTGGATAGTCCGCATCAGCGCGGGCCGGGTGTCCTGCGTGAGGCTCCCGCGGACGTCAATCCGGACGGCATCCGAGGCGATGTCGAGTTTGACATGGGCTAGCAGTGTCTGGTCCATAGGTACTCCAAAAGAGGGGTGACTATGGCCGGCGGCTCAACCTCGTTGAGTTTAACTGCAGGAATCGGCGGGGCACAAGTCATCCCGCCGCGACCGGATCTGGAGTCGGGATCGGCAATACCTGATCAGCAGCGCGGGATCCGCATTACCGGATCAGCAGCGCGGGATCAGTGTGGCTCCGGGCGACCCGGCTCTTCGAAGTGCGTCCGCGTCGCCGCGCCGCCCACGGACTGGACCAGCGACTTCGCAATATCGCGCAGTTTCAAGTTGCCGTTACTGGACGCATCGGTGAGGATCCTGACGGCGGTTTCCTGGTCACAGCGGTTCTGCGCCATGATAATCCCGACCGCCATGTCGATGACCGTCCGGGATTCGAGCGTGGCCCGGAGGTTCGTGGCGCTGTCCGTGTGCAGGGAGATGCGGACAGCCAGCCTCAGCGCCTGCGAGATTTCGCGGGTGTATCCCCGGGCGCGGGCGGCCACGTCGCCGTCGAACTTGTGCGGCGCCTCCGAGTACAGGTTCAGGGCGGCCTGGGCTTCGCCCTGAAGGTGGAACGGCACTGACAGCACCGAGCGCAGCCCGTGCGAGGCGACGGCTCCGGCGTACTCGGGACCCCAGCGGTTTTCTGCCACAAGGTCCGGAACATAGACTTCGCGTTCTTCCTTGGCCGCGGTCAGGCACGGGCCCTGGGACAGCGAGTACTGGATCTCATCCACTTCGCGGGCGTGGTTGCTGCTCCAGCCGATCGTTGCAGCCTTGCGGTCCCGCAGCAGGGTGATGCCGCACAGCGCGTCGTCGCGTGAGCCTGCCACCTGGTGGGCGGAAAATCGTGCAAGTTCGTTGAGAAACTCCTCGAAATCCGCGCTGTCCAGGATGAGGTTCTGGATCTGATCCACAGTACTCAACGACGGGTCGGCGCCCGCAGGAGCGCCGGCGGTGAGGATTGGATCGGGCGGGAGCATGGCGAGGGTTCTCCAGATGCGGTAGGAGCGGGTTAGCCAAAGGATAGGTCACACTTCGAAACCAGTCCATATGCCGCGGGCCGGCCCGCCCCGAACCGGCCCTGTGGCGGACCGCGGGGTGGCGCCTAGCTGAGGCCGAGTTCGACCTTGCCGAAGACGAAGAGATAGGGAACACCCGCCGCCGCTTCGATCCTTTCCTTGGCACCGGTGTCACGGTCCACGATCACGGCGACGGCGACGACGTTGCCACCGGCCTTGCGGACGCCCTCGACCGCGGTCAGCGCGGAGCCGCCGGTGGTGGAGGTATCCTCCAGGACGAGGACCTTGCGGTCCAGCACGGAGGGGCCTTCGACCTGGCGGCCCATGCCATAGGACTTTTGCGCTTTGCGGACCACGAACGCATCCACGGGCCGGCCGGCATCGACGGCGGCGTGCATCACGGCGGTGCCCACCGGGTCGGCACCCATGGTGAGCCCGCCCGCGCACTCAAAGTCGATCCCGGCGTCGTCCAGCAGTGAAAGCATGACCTGGCCGACCAGCTTGGAAGCCTCGTGGTGCAGCGTGATCCGGCGCAGGTCGATGTAGTAGTCGGCCTCGGCTCCGCTGGAAAGGATGACCTTGCCGCGGACGATTGCCAGTTCTTTGATCAGTTCGAGCAGGCGGGCACGGGCAGCGGCAGTGTTCGACGCGGAGTCAAGGGTGGCAGTCATGGGACCCAGTTTAGTGGCTGGCCCGTACCGGCATCCGGCCGGGGCCGCAGGAGTCCGGCGGCTCGCCGGGGACTCCGGATCGCCGCCCGCCCTATCCGGCGCCGGGCCGCAGCTGCTGAGGAGTGCGCCGGGCGAACCCGGGCGCATGCTCGGGCCGCGGGCCGAAGGCGATGAAGCGGGGAACCACGCGGCCTGCCGCGGGGAGATGCCGTGCGAGGAACAGCAGGGCCGCCGGAGCGCCGGAGCGCTTTCCGGACATGATCGGCTCGAACAGCAGGCGGTGCATAGCGCGCTGGGCGGTCTGCACGACGACGGTGGGCATCCGCCGCCGTCGTTGCACCCTGGCCAGTTCCGCGCGGGACACCCGGCCGCGGAGAAGTGACGGGGCCAGGCAGTCCGCGGCGGCCACTGCGTCCTGGATGGCGAGGTTAATCCCCACCCCGCCGGCGGGCGACATCGCATGGGCCGCGTCCCCAATGCAGAGCAGCCCGTTGATGTGCCATTCGCGCAGCCGGTCCAGCCGGACGTCCAGCCAGTGCAGGTCCTCCAGTGAGGCGATGGCGTCGACACGGTCGGCGAAGTCCGGGCGGAGGGCCGCGATCCGCCGTCGGTATTCCTTGATGCCCTCGGCGCGGAGCCGGGCGTCGGTGCCTTTCGGGGCGAGGTAGCCCATCTGGAAGTAGTCGGTGCGGAACAGGGCCAGCAGCGCCTCACCGCGGCCGAATGCCGGCACGATTCCCGCCACCGCGCCGCGCTCCGAGGCGTAGCGCGGCAGCCGGAACCACCAGGTGTCGAACGGGACGGGATACGCCTTCGGCGCCAGGCCGGCCTCGCGGCGCAGAGTGGAATGCCGTCCGTCCGTGGCGATGACCAGATCCGCGCGGAGTTCACCCCCGGCGCCGTCCGCTGTCCGGTAGCGCACACCGGTGACGCGTCCGCCGTTCCGGACCAGCGCGGTGGCGGTGTGGCTCATCCGCAGGCTGAAGGAAGGCTCCTGGGCGGCGGCACCGGCGAGGAAGTTCAGGAAGTCCCATTGCGGCATCAGGGCGACGTAGTTGTAGGGTGCGGGCAACGAAGCGAAGTTGCCCATCGTCACAGGCGGGCCGCCGGGTACCGGAAAAGCAATGTTGGTCAGCCGGCTCTGCGGCAGCCGGCGGAACTCCTCGCCCAGGCCCAGCTCGTCGATCAGCCTGATTGTCGAAGCGTGGACGGTGTCGCCGCGGAAGTCCCGGAAGAAATCCGCGTGTTTTTCCAGCACCGTTACTTCCACCCCGGCCCGGGCCAGCAACAAGCCCAGCATCATCCCGGCCGGCCCGCCGCCCACCACCACACATCCCGTCGTCTCCATGCCCATACGCTACGCCCGTGCGGGGTGCCGCGGGAGGAGTCCTCCGCTGCGGGAAATTCCCGGCGCTGCGCGAAATTCCCGGCGCTGCGGGTATCCCGCGTAGCGTCGGGTAATTTGCGCAGCGAGGGGCCGAAAGCGCAGCGTCCGGCGCCGCTGGGCGGCCCCGCCTGCCGTGCAACAGTTGAGTCCGATTGACACGGCTGGCTAGGCTTTGAGTCATGCGTGAACTCCAGGCAAAGATCATCGAAGAAATGGGTGTGCAGCCCCGGATCGACCCCGCAGAGGAGGTGCGCAAACGCGTCACGTTCCTGAAGGACTATCTCAAGGCGACCCGCACCAAGGGGTTCGTCCTGGGAATTTCCGGCGGCCTCGATTCGTCCCTGGCCGGGCGGTTGGCCCAGCTGGCGGTCAATGAGCTCGAAGCGGAAGGGGTGGACGCGAACTTTGTGGCCGTCCGGCTCCCCTATGGTGTGCAGCACGACGAGCCCGACGCGCAGGCCGCCCTGGACTTCGTCGGTGCCGAGACGGAGTGGACGTTCAACATCGCCCCGGCCGTGGACGGATTCGAGCAGGAGTTCGAGAAGACCACCGGCAACCAGGTTACCGACTTCACCAAGGGCAACATGAAGGCCCGCTCCCGCATGATCGCGCAGTACGCGCTGGCCGGGGAGCACAACTACCTTGTGATCGGCACGGACCACGGCGCCGAGTCCGTGACCGGGTTCTTCACCAAGTTCGGCGACGGCGGGGCTGATGTGCTGCCGCTGTTCGGGCTCAACAAGCGCCAGAACCGCGCGCTCCTCGCCGAGCTGGGTGCCCCGGCCCGGGTCTGGGACAAGGTGCCCACCGCCGACCTGCTTGACGGCAAACCCGGGCGCACCGACGAGGACGAGCTCGGCCTCACGTACGACGAGATCGACGACTACCTTGAGGGCCGCGAGGTCCCGGATGAGGTTGCCGAGCTGATCGAGCAGAAATACTTCCGGACCCGCCACAAACGCACGGTCCCGGTCACCCTCCTCGACACCTGGTGGAAGTAACCGGCCCAAGGTCGCGCTCCATCCGGGAGTGTTACGCGTCGCAGTGTTCGGCCGTGTGGCATCTTTGGGCGTGACCAGGGCCGCCGGGGCCGGCGCGTCCGGAAGGACCCCGGGACGGCAGCCTGGGGTGAACCACGACGTCGAAACCCGCCGGGACCGCCCTACCGTCCGGCCTGCAGCAGGGTCGAGATCCGGTGCGCCTCGTCCATCAGCACCCGTCCCAGCTGTGCCCGGCGGTCCTCCCTGAAGCGCGACTCAATGCCGGTCAGCGACAGCGCCCAGGCCGGGCGGCCGCGCTGGTCGAAAACCGCGGCGCCCATCCCCCAACTGCCTTCCAGCACCAGCCCCGGGTTCACCGAATAGCCGGCCTGCCGCGTCGCTTCCAGATGGGCGCGGACCAGCGGCCCGGTGTGGGCCGCCGCGAATCTGCCCGCGTGGGTGGCCCAGCCCGCCAGCAGCTCCTCCTGCTCCGCCCCGGGCAAGAACGCCATGATGGCCGTCCCCGCGGACGCGACTCCCAGCGGAAAGCGGACGCCCTCGTGCAGCACGAACGACCGCACCGGAAAGCTGCCTTCCTCCCGGAGCAGGCACACCGTTTCCGCGCCGCGCCGGATGGAGAAGAAGGCGCTTTCGCCGGTCTCCTCGGCGAGCCGGCGCAGGCTTGGCCGCGCAATATCCTCGAGCGGGAAGCGCGCCGAGGCCACGGAACCCATCAGCAGGATTTCAGGCCCCAGCACCCAGTGGCCGCTGCCCGGATCCTGGTCCAGCAGGCCCTCGGCCGCCAGGGATGACAGCAGCCGGTGCACGGTGGGGCGGGTCAGCCCGGATTCCCGGACCAGCTCCACCAGCGGGGAGCCCTCCGGCTTCCGCCCGACGATGCGCAGCAGGGATGCGACGCGGCTGACCACCTGGGCGCCCTGAACCGGCGAATGGACCGTTGCTGAATTCATCGGCTTCTCCCATATATGCTTCATGAAATATCCAAAATATCCACATTGTGGACATCAACCAGCTTACTGTCCACACTGTATTATCTCGATACTAGAGGCCGAAGTCGCCCGTTGACAGCCCCCTTTTAGGCACCGTAGGCTCCAAGCTCAGAAGGACAGTCCACAAAGTGGATTGCTGCGAGCTCAATGAGGAGATCCAATGTCAAAGCTGAAATCCGGGGCGGCCGCCGCGCTGCAGGACGTGCTGTGGGACGGTATGACGCTCGCCGTCGGCGGCTTTGGCCTCAGCGGCATCCCGGCGGACCTGATCGAGGCCGTCCGCGATTCGGGCGTGAAGGACCTCACGGTGGTGTCCAACAACATGGGCGTCGACGGCAAGGGCCTCGGTGTGCTGATTGAAGCCGGCCAGGTCCGCAAGGTCATTGCCTCCTACGTGGGCGAGAACAAGCTCTTCGCCGAGCAGTACCTCGCGGGCAACCTGGAAGTGGAGTTCACCCCGCAGGGCACTCTGGCAGAGCGCCTCCGCGCCGGCGGCGCCGGCATTCCAGCGTTCTACACGAAGACCGGCGTCGGCACCCTCGTCGCCGAAGGCAAGCCGCTCGCGGAGTTCGACGGCGAGACGTATCTCCTGGAACGGGCCATCAGGGCCGACGTCGCCCTGGTCCACGCGCACACCGCCGACACCGACGGGAACCTGATCTACCGCTACACCGCGCAAAACTTCAACCCGGTGGTCGCCACCGCCGGCGCCGTCACCGTCGCGGAGGCCGAGGTCATCGTCGAACCCGGCGCCCTCGACCCCAATCACATCATCACCCCCGGCGTCTTCGTCCAGCGCCTCGTCCAGGCCAGCGCCCGGGTCAAGGACATCGAACAGCGGACCGTCCGTCCCCGCAGCGGGGCAGCCGACCCAACGTCCGCCGTCGTACCGGCAGCGGCGCCCGCCGCAGTACCGGCCTGACCCGCCACCCCCACAAACCTGAGGAGAAACATCATGGCCTGGACCCGGAATGAAATGGCTGCCATCGCGGCCGAAGAACTCAACGACGGCGACTACGTCAACCTTGGCATCGGCATCCCCACGCTGGTCGCCAACAACCTGCCCGACGGCATCCGCGTGGTCCTGCAGAGCGAAAACGGCCTGCTCGGCATGGGCCCGTTCCCCTACGACGGCGAGGAGGACGCGGACCTCATCAACGCCGGCAAGCAGACCGTCACGGTTCTGCCCGGCGGCAGCATCTTCGACTCCGCCGCTTCCTTCGGCATGATCCGCGGCGGGCACGTCAAGGTCGCCATCCTGGGTGCCATGCAGGTCTCCGGCGACGGCGACCTCGCCAACTGGACCATCCCCGGCAAGATGGTCAAGGGCATGGGCGGCGCCATGGACCTCGTCGCCGGCACCCCGCGCGTCGTGGTCCTCACCGAGCACAACGCCAAGGACGGCACCGCCAAGATCGTGAAGGAATGCACGCTCCCGCTCACCGGCCTGAGCTGCGTGGACCGCATCATCAGCGACCTCGCGGTGTTCGACCTCGACAAGACGGACGACGGCGGGCGGAAGCTCACGCTCACCCGCCTTGCCCCCGGCGTCACCGTCGAGGACATCCGCGAAAAGACAGAGGCGGAGTTCGACGTCGCGCTTGAACTCGAAGAAGCCACGGCATGAGTCTGCGCGAACAGTTCGGCAAAGATGTCCTGCTGACCGGCTGGGGCCACAGCCGTTTCGGCAAGCTCACGGACGAGACCCTCGAGTCCCTGATCGTCCAGGTGTCCACGGAGGCGATCGGCAACGCCGGGATCGAACCGGGCCAGATCGACGAAATCTACCTCGGCCAGTTCAACTCCGGCATGATGCCGCTGGCGTTCCCGTCCTCACTGGCCCTGCAGGTCTCGGAGCAGTTGGCCAACGTCCCGTCCACCCGGGTCGAGAACGCCTGTGCCTCCGGATCGGCCGCGTTCCAGCAAGGCGCCAAGTCGCTGCTGGCCTGCACCGCGAAGACCGTCCTGGTGATCGGCGCCGAAAAGATGACGCACGCCGGCGCCGATGTTGTGGGCGCGGCGCTGCTCGGCGCGGACTACGACATGGCCGGCCGGGCCTCCAGTACCGGCTTCACCGGGCTCTTTGCCGAGGTGGCCAAGCACTACGAGAAGCGCTATGGCGCTGGCGCAGGGAATCTCTCGGACGTCCTGGGCACCATCGCCGCGAAGAACCACCGCAACGGCGTGGACAACCCCTACGCCCAGCTCCGCAAGGACCTCGGCGAAGAGTTCTGCCGGACCGTCTCGGACAAGAACCCGATGGTGGCCGACCCGCTGCGCCGCACCGACTGCTCCCCCGTCTCCGACGGCGCCGCCGCGGTCGTGCTGAGCGTCGCCCCGACCGGCGGGGCCACCGCCCCGGTCCGGCTCGTTGGCTTCGGCCAGGCGAATGATTTCTTCCCGGCCGAACGCCGCGATCCCACCGCGTTCGCCGCGACGCGGGTCTCCTGGCAGCGGGCGCTGGGGATGGCCGGCGTCGGGCTTGAGGACCTGGACTTTGCCGAGGTGCATGACTGCTTCACTATCGCCGAGCTGCTGATGTACGAGGCGATGGGGTTGACCGACCCGGGGCAGGGAGCCCGCGCCGTCGAGGAGGGCTGGGTCTTCAAGGACGGCAAGCTGCCCGTCAACGTCTCCGGCGGGCTCAAAGCCAAGGGCCACCCCGTCGGCGCCACGGGTGTCTCGCAGCACGTCATCGCCGCGATGCAGCTCACCGGCACCGCCGGCGGCATGCAGTTGCCCACGGCCCGCCGCGCCGCCGTGCAGAACATGGGCGGCGTGGGCATCGCCAACTACGTCAGCGTCCTCGAAGCCCTCTAAAAACAACGCGGGGTCAGATACGGCCCATGAATGGTGCGTCGATGGGCCGTATCTGACCCCGCGTTGTTGGGTTTTCGGCGGGACTAGCGGCCCCGGATCAGTCCGGCAATCGCGCCGAAGCCCAGGCGCTCCGCATTCTCCAATGCGGTCCTCCCCTGCGGATCCCGGATATCGGGCGCGGCACCGGCGGCCAGGAGCTGCCGGACCACCTCCTGCTGCCGCGGGCCGCCGTCGTTGAGCAGAATGGCCTCCTGCAGGGCGGTCCAGCCCAGCTTGTTGACGTGGTTCACGGGAACGCCGGCGGCAATAAGGATCCGCACGGTGTCGACGTGGCCGTGCTCGGAGGCAGGGATGAGTGCAGTCCCGCCGAAGCGGTTGGTGCTGGCGACGTCCGCCCCGCTGGCCAGGGTCAACTGCAGGATCTCGTTGAATCCTTCGGCCCCGGCATAGAGGAACGCGGAGTCCTCGAGAGCGTCTTTCGCGTTCACATCGCCGCCGGCCCGGATCAGCCGGGCAACCAGGGCCAGATCGTTGCTTTTGGCGGCCCGGGCCAGACTCTGGTCTAGCTCCGCCTGAGCCTGCGCGGACAGCGGGACACGGCTGCTCGGAGCAGGCACCGGTGCTGCGGAGGACGACGACGGCGGGTCCGAGGTCGCGACGGCCGGCGCAGACTCCGGGCGCGTTGGCGGTCCGGCGTCCGTGCTGCAGCCGCTCAGCAGTGCTGCCGAGCCAACCACGAGGCCCAGGACTCCGGCCACAACTCCCGGCCGGCCGCGCCGGATTGATGCCCCGGGACCGATCCCGAACCTCGTCATGGACCGAGCTTACCGGGCCACTCCGGCGATGGCCTCGGCGCCGGCTGTGGCACAGGCTTCGTCCAGCGCACCGTCCGGAGCCCCGCCCACACCAATTCCGGCCACGGACACACCGTTGACCTTCAACGGGACGCCGCCGCCGAGGAAGAGGGTGCCGGGGAGATCCGCGATGCTTGGCCCGTTTCCGTTGATGCGCTTGGCGAGTTCGCTGGTGGGTGCCCCGAATGCCGCGGCCGTGTAGGCCTTCTGCTGCGCGGCTTCGATGGTGTGCTCAGCGGCATTGTCGCCCCGCAGCAAAGCCTGCACGGTGCCGAACCGGTCCACCAGCGCGACGGTAACGAACGGCAGTTTATCTGCCTGGCACTTCTCGAGGGCCGCCCGGACCGCGTCGGCCGACGCCCCCACGGTAATGCGGCTCTGGGCCACGACGACGGCGGGTGCCGGCGGGAGATCGACGGCGGGCACCGCCGCAGGGGCCGCCACCCCTGGCGCCGCCGGGACGCTGCCGGCGTTGGCCGCAGCTGCCAGCCCTCCGGTCAGGAGCAACACTCCGGCGGCTGCGGACACGATCCTGGTGGACTTCTTCATGGCATTCTCCTTGGTTGACGGTGCAGGGGGCTCGCCCCTCGGCGTCCTTCCATCCTTGCGCCTGGCTCCGGCCGCGGCATCCGGCCTTCGGCTTCGACCGGCTCACCCGTCGGGTCGGCCGGATCAGCCAAAGGGATGAGAGACCGCCAATGGCGGGGCCCCTAGCATGGTGGGTAGCACTTCATCCACCGGAACCGGACCCTTATGCCACCGCCAGCCCCAGCCCACTCCCCGGAAACTCCGGCTGCCGGTCCGCCCCCGCCGAAGGGCCGGTTCCGGCGAATTGATGCCGCGGTCCACCTGGGGTTTGCCGTTCTCCTGGTCGTGTCGGCATTGCGCTACCTGATGCGGCACAGCCCGGCGGACAATATCCCCATCCTCGGGCTCGCCGCGGCAGCGTTCGTCCTCTACTCGGTCATCGCTGTGTTGTCCCGGCGCCGGCGCCGGTGGGCGTTCTGGATGTTCATCCTCGTGGCAGTCTGGGCAATCCTCGTCATAGCGGCGCCCAGTTTTGCCTGGTGTTCTTTTGCGTTGTTCTTCCTCTGCCGCACCGCGTTTACCGGCGCCGTGGCCTACATCGCCGCGGGCGCAATTGCCGCCGCCACGGCGGCCGGGCTGTTCAGGCTCGGCAATGGCACCGATCTGGCGATGCTGCTGGGCCCGCTCGCCGTGGCGGCCATGCTGACGCTGATCTACGACCGCATCGAGAACGACGCCGCCGCGCAGCGCCGCCTGCACGCCGAAGTAGCTCTGGCCCAAAGCCGGCTCGCGGCCAGCGAGCGCCGGGCCGGAGCCATCGCCGAACGTGAGCGCGTGTCCCGCGAAATCCACGACACCGTGACGCAGGGGCTGGCAAGCAGCCTGCTGCTCCTTGAAGCGGCCAACCGCGCCTGGCCCCGCCCTTCCGCGAGGCAGGACGTCCGCCAGGCCAGCACCCTGCTCCGCCAGAACCTGTCGGAAACCCGCAGCCTGGTCCACGAACTCGCGTCCCCCGGGCTCGATGCCTCCCCTCTGCCCGAGGCCCTGCTCCAGGCCGCCACAGCGTATGTGGCCGCGGCCCGGCTGCTGGTCACCGGCGATCCGAGGCCCGTGCCACCGGTGGTCCGGCACACACTTTTACGCGTGGTTCAGAGCGCCGCGGCAAACATCAATCTCCATGCCGGGGCCGCGCACACGACGCTGACGCTCGGCTTCCTCCCGGACACCGTCACCTTGGACATTCACGACGACGGCGCCGGCTTTGATCCCGTGGCGGTGTCACCGCCGTCGGACGCCGGAGGCTACGGCCTGCGCGCCATGCGCCAGCGTGTCGAGCAGCTCGGCGGTGTATTCTCGGTCGAAAGCACCCCCGGCGAAGGGACCATCGTGGCCGCTCAACTTCCTGCCGGCGGGGAAGAATGAGCGCCATCACCGTACTTCTCGTGGACGACCACCTCGTGGTCCGGAGCGGGCTCAAGGCGCTCCTGGGAACGCAACCGGACATCGACGTCGTGGCTGAGGCCGCCACCGGCGAAGATGCCATGGTGAAAGCGGAGCAGCACTCCCCCGCCGTGGTGGTGATGGACCTGGCCATGGGCGAGGGCATGGACGGCATCGAGGCAATCAAACAACTCCGGCGGCGCAACGGCAAACAGGCGGTCCTGGTGTTCACCACCTATGACTCCGACGCCGACATCGTCCGGGCCGTGGATGCAGGGGCCATGGGGTACCTGCTCAAGGATGCCGCCCCGGAGGAGATTTTCGCGGCCGTTCGCGGCGCTGTCCAAGGCAAGAGCGTGATGAGCGCGCCGGTGGCCTCCCGGTTGTTTCAGCAGCTGCGCAATCCGGATGAGGTGCTGACGCCGCGCGAGGCCGAGCTGCTGAGCCTCCTCACAGTCGGGCTCAGTAACCGGGAACTCGGCCGGCGGCTGTTCATCTCGGAGGCAACGGTCAAGACCCATCTCGCCCACATCTACGCGAAGCTTGGTGTGGAGACCCGGGCTGCGGCCATCGCCACCGCCATCCGCCGGGAGGGCATGCGCTGAAGCAGCCCGGCTTCCGGGACCATCAATCCGGGCCGGGTCTTCGACGCTGTGATGCCGCTGGAGGACGCTCCGGAGGCTTACCGGGCGATGGACGAACGGCGCGCCATCAAGGTGCTGCTCACCCCCTGACCGGAGGTCCCCGGGGAACCCGCAGAGGCAGCCCGAGAGCATCCCGGCGTCGTTACGGATGGGGATTATCACCCGAACGGCTATCAATCGGCCCTGGCCACAGCTTCCAGCCGTGACGAAATCCCGCCGTCGGCCTCTTGCACCACAGCCCGCAGACCCGTACGTTGGGGGACAGCGGACGAATGTCTCCGCAGCCGTTGGCCCCAGGGCCGCCGGAGATCAGCAGCATTTCAGAAGGATATGGCATGGCTACAGGCACAGTTAAATGGTTCAACGCTGAAAAGGGTTTTGGCTTCATTGCCCCGGATGACGGGTCAGCCGACGTTTTCGCCCACTATTCGGCAATCGCCAGCAGCGGCTACCGCTCGCTGGATGAGAACCAGAAGGTCGAGTTCGACGTCACCCAGGGTCCGAAGGGCCCGCAGGCCGAGAACATCCGCCCGCTCTAAATACACCGGATAGCAGTTCCGGCCAGCCGGCCGGGACCCTGTCCCCCAAGACCACAAACGCCCCGCTCGAGGATTCCTCGGGAGGGGCGTTTGTTGTTGGCGGGCCAGTGCGCCCGGCCGGCGCCGGCGCGGCACATCACGGGCCACCAGGACGTGGTTCCCGTCCGCGGCGCGAGGCACGGCCGCGGCGTCAAGGATCCGTCAAGATCCGGCCCAACGGCGTTAAGGATCCATCAGTGCGGGCTCTTTCGCGGCTCCCGGGGGATTGACTGGACCCAGCCCCGGAATCGGGGCGCAGATGAAAGGAACGTGCAATGGCCGATGTGGCTGTCATCGGGATCCTCATGGTGTCCATGGGATTCGTGATGTGGGTTGGTCACCTCCTGACCGGTGTGGTCAGCGGGACCGGCGAACCATCGGAGACGGGTCAATGAGCGCCGATGCTGTGATGTGGCTGATCCTGCTGCTGGCGGGTCTAAGCCTCTTCGGCTACCTGCTCACTGCCCTGATCCGTCCCGGGAAGTGGTGAGCAGACGATGACATTCAACACCGCATCATTTGTAGTCCAGCTGGCCGCACTCCTCATTGTCCTGGCTGCCCTGCACAAGCCGCTGGGCACCTACCTGGCCCGCGTCTTCGAGGGCCAGAAGTCCAGCCCGCCGGAGCGGCTCATCTACCGGCTCGCCGGGATCGACGCCGGGGCGGACCAGACCTGGCCGGTCTACCTCCGCAGCGTGCTGGCGTTTTCCGTGGTGTCCATTCTGGTGGTCTTCGGCCTCCAGCGGGCCCAGGATCTCCTGCCCGGCGCCGGCTCCCTGACGGGGGTTGACCCCTGGGTGGCCATGAACACGGCCATTTCCTTTGTCACCAACACCAACTGGCAGACGTACGTCCCGGAGACCACCGTCGGCATCTTCGTGCAGATGACACTGCTGGCGGTCCAGAACTTCCTCTCCGCCGCCGTCGGCATCGTCGTCGCCGTCGCCCTCATCCGCGGAATTGCGCGAACGACGACGGACCGGCTCGGCAACTTCTGGGTCGACATGACCCGCACGTCCTTGCGGGTGCTGCTGCCGCTCGCCTTCGCCGGCGCAATTGTGATGGTCCTCGGCGGAGTTGTCCAGAACTTCTGGTCCGCCGACGTCGTGAACCAGGCCTCCGGTGTCTCCCAGGTCATTCCCGGCGGACCGGTAGCCTCGCAGGAGGCAATCAAGGTGCTCGGAACCAACGGCGGCGGCTACTTCAACGCCAACTCGGCCCACCCCTTGGAGAACCCGAATGCGTTCATCAGCCTCTTCCAGGTGTTCCTGATCCTGCTCATCCCCTCGGCCCTGCCGTACGCCTACGGCCGGATGGTGGGGAACCAGAAGCAGGGCTTTACCGTGGCCGCCGTCATGGGTACTCTCTGGCTCGCCTCGACGGCCCTCATGGGCTGGGCCGTATCCGCCGGACAAGGAACTGCGACCGCCGCGGCAGGCGGACTCGGTGAAGGGTTCGAGCAGCGCTTCGGCGCGGTCCCCAGCGCCATCTTCGCCGCCTCCACCACACTCACGTCCACCGGCGCTGTCAACGTCGCCCACGACTCACTGCCTCCGCTGGCCGGCGGCGTGGCGATGGTGAACATGATGTTCGGCGAAGTAGCACCGGGCGGAACCGGCTCAGGTCTTTACGGCATGCTGATCCTGTCCATCATTTCCGTCTTCATCGCCGGCCTGATGGTGGGCCGCACCCCGGAGTACCTGGGCAAAAAAATCGGGCCCACGGAAATGAAAATAGCGGCCCTCTACATCCTGGTGACCCCCACCCTGGTTCTCGTTCTGGCCGGCATCACCGTCCTGCTGCCGGGCAGCATGTCCAACGCGCCAGCCACCGGCCCCCACCAGTTCAGCGAAGTGCTCTACGCCTTCACCTCCGGAGCCAACAACAACGGCTCCGCGTTCGGCGGCATCACCAGCTCCGGTCCCTACCTGTCCGTCATGCTGGGCCTGGCCATGCTGCTGGGCCGGTTCCTGCCGATCGTCCTAGTGCTCGCCCTGGCCGGCTCCCTGGCCAGGCAGCGCAAGATCCCCGCCTCGGCCGGCACCGTCCCGACCCACGGCCCGCTCTTCGGCTCGCTGCTTCTCGGCGTGACCGTGATCCTGACCGCCCTCAGCTATTTTCCGGCCCTTGCCCTGGGGCCACTCGCAGAAGGACTCCTCAAATGACCCGGTCCAGCACGGCATCCGCCACGGACACCGACACCGACACCGCCGCCACCACCTTTGCCGACGGCAACCCGCTGGGCACCCCCGGCGAGCACAAGCACCACACAAAGGCCCCGGCAAAACTGACAGCCGCCAGCGTCGCGGCCGCTCTGCCGCTGGCCCTGCGGAAGCTCTCCCCGCGCCAGATGATCCATTCCCCGGTTATGTTCACCGTCCTGGTGGGCGCAGTGCTTTGCACCGGAATCTGCCTGTTCCGGCCCTCGGTCTTCAGCGTGGCCATCACCGTCTGGCTGTGGCTCACAACCCTGTTCGGCACCCTGTCGGAGTCCATCGCCGAGGGCCGGGGCAAGGCCCAGGCAGACAGCCTGCGCGCCAGCAGGCAGGGTGTGCAGGCCACGCGGCGGCTGCCCGACGGCACCACCGCCGAGGTGCCGGGCACCGAGCTGCGTCGGGGTGACATAGTCATCTGTGAAGCCGGGGACGTGATCCCTTCAGACGGGGAAATCATCGAGGGCCTGGCGAGTGTGGACGAATCGACCATCACCGGTGAATCGGCGCCGGTCATCCGCGAATCCGGCGGGGACCGGTCCTCCGTCACCGGCGGCACCAGGGTCCTCTCGGACCGGATCGTCGTCCGCATCACCGCCGAACCCGGCGAAACGTTCATCGACCGGATGATCAAACTGGTCGAGGGCGCGGTCCGGCAAAAGACGCCCAATGAAATCGCACTGCACGTGCTGTTGGTGTCCCTGACCATCGTGTTCCTGGTGGTCACCATGACCCTGGCACCGTTTGCCTCCCTCGCGGGGGCCACGCCCTCGCCGATCGTGCTGGTGGCTCTCCTTGTCTGCCTGATCCCCACCACCATCGGGGCCCTCGTGCCGGCGATCGGCATCGCGGGTATGGACCGCCTGGTCCAGCACACCGTCCTGGCCACCTCCGGCCGCGCGGTGGAGACCGCGGGCGACATCACCACCCTGCTGCTGGACAAGACCGGAACCATCACCTACGGCAACCGCCGCGCGGTCAACTTCCTGCCGGCCGACGGTGTGGACCACACGACGCTCGCCGAGGCGGCACGGCTTTCCAGCCTGGCCGACGAAACCCCGGAGGGACGCTCCATCGCCGACCTCGCGGCGGTAAAGGGCGTGGGCGGCCGCGATCTTGCCGAGCTCCGGAAGATCACCGGCGAGTTCGCGGTGGTCGAGTTCAGTGCCAGCACCCGCATGAGCGGGCTGGACCTGGACGGAACGCAGATCCGCAAGGGCGCCGCCTCCTCGATATCAGCATTCGTCGCCGACCACGGCGGCACCACGCCCGCAGAGATGCAGCGCATTGTGGAGGAAATCGCCGCCCAGGGCGGCACCCCGCTGCTCGTGGCCCGGAAAGACAACGACGGCGAAGCCAGGATCCTCGGCGCCGTGCACCTCGCCGATGTGGTCAAACCCGGGATGAGTGCCCGGTTCGCCGAACTGCGGAAGATGGGCATCCGGACTGTCATGGTCACCGGAGACAATCCCATTACCGCCCGTGCGATCGCCGCCGAGGCCGGCGTCGATGACTTCCTGGCCGAAGCCACGCCCGAGGACAAACTCGCCGTGATCAAGAAGGAGCAGGCCGAGGGGCGCCTCGTGGCCATGACCGGCGACGGCACCAACGACGCCCCGGCACTGGCGGCGGCCGATGTCGGGGTCGCAATGAACTCCGGGACACCGGCCGCCAAGGAGGCCGCCAACATGGTGGACCTCGACTCCGACCCGACCAAGCTGATCAACATCGTCGGCATCGGCAAGCAACTGCTGATCACCCGCGGCGCGCTGACCACCTTCTCTGTGGCCAATGACGTCGCCAAGTACTTCGCGATCGTTCCGGCCCTCTTCACCGCCACGTTCCCCGGGCTCGGGCTGCTGAACATCATGGGACTGGCTACACCGGCCTCGGCCATCCTGTCCGCGGTCATCTTCAACGCCCTGATCATCGTGGCCCTGGTGCCGCTGGCCCTGCGCGGCGTGAAGTACCGGGCCGTCTCCGCCAACCAGGCGTTGGCGCGGAACCTGCTGGTCTACGGGCTCGGCGGGCTGATCGCGCCCTTCATCGGCATCAAGATCATCGACCTGATGGTCTCCCTCATTCCCGGAATCGGCTAGGAACGTCCCCATGAACATACTCACCGGCTACCTCCGCCAGGCAGGAACCGCCCTGCGTTTCCTCATCGTCGCCACGCTGATCCTCGGCCTGGCCTACCCACTGGCCGTCTTCGGCGTCGGGCAGCTGATCGCCCCCTATCAGGCGAACGGCTCGATCATCAGGGACGGCACCGGGTCTCCCGCCGCGTCCGCCCTGATCGCCCAGGCTTCCGCCGACGAAGCCGGCGTGCAGGACCCGCGGTGGTTCCACGCCCGGCCCTCGGCGGTGTCGTGGGATCCGGCGTCGTCCTCGGCCAGCAACCTAAGCGCCAATGAGCCGAAGCTGCTCGACGCCGTCACCGCCAACCGGGCTGCCGTCGCGGCGGCCGAAGGCGTCGCCGAGGCTGAGGTGCCGGCCGACGCCGTAACCGCCAGCGGTTCCGGGCTGGACCCGCACATCTCCCCGGAGTACGCCAGGTTGCAGCTTGGCCGGGTGGCAGCAGCCAACGGCTTGGGCACCGATGCCGTGGCCACGCTCGTTGCACGGCACACCAGCAGCGGGCTGATCGCCTTCCTGGGCCAGCCCTCGGTCAACGTCACAGCCCTCAACCTCGCGGTGGCCGCCGCCGCACAGCCGGCGCAGGCCACACCGTCCAAGTGAGAGAATGACGGCATGGAACGTGGAACGCTGCGCATCTTCCTGGGAGCAGCGCCGGGGGTCGGCAAGACCTACGAGATGCTCGAGGAGGCACACCGGCTGCTCAGGCGGGGCGAGGACGTTGTGGTCGCATTTGCCCTGCACCACGGGCGCAGCGAGACGCGGGCACTGCTGGCGGGACTCGACGTCATCCCGCCGAGGCTCCTGCCCTACCGGGGCACGGAGTTTGAGGAAATGGACCTCGACGCCGTCCTGGCCCGGGCGCCGGGGATCGCGCTGGTGGACGAATACGCCCACTCCAACATCCCCGGCAGCCGCCATCCGAAGCGCTGGCAGGACGTCGATGCACTGCTCGACGCCGGCATCGACGTCCTTTCCACCGTCAACATCCAGCACCTCGCTTCCCTGGGCGACGTCGTCAGCGCCATCACCGACGTCCACCAGTCGGAGACGGTGCCGGACGACGTCGTCCGCCGGGCGGACCAGATCCATCTGGTGGACATCTCCCCCGAGCTGCTCCGCCAGCGCCTGGGCGACGGCAAGATTTATGCTGCCGAAAAGATTGACGCCGCCCTCTCGAACTACTTCCGGCTGGGCAACCTCACCGCGCTGCGGGAGCTCGCGCTGCTGTGGCTGGCCGACCGTGTGGACGAGGGCCTGTCCAAGTACCGGGCCGAAAACGGCATTGATGTCAGCTGGCCGGCCCGCGAGCGCATCGTGGTGGGGCTGACCGGCGGCCCGGAGGGGGACGTCCTGATCCGCCGCGGCGCCAGGATCCTGAACCGCGTCAACGGCGGAGACCTGCTGGCGGTGCACGTCCGCGCGGCGGACGGTGTTGCCAGTGAATCCCCCCAGGCGCTCGAATCCCAGCGCCACCTGATCAAGGATCTGGGTGGCAGCTACCATATCGTGACCGGCGAGGACCCTGCCGGAGCCCTCCTGAACTTCGCCCGCAGCGTCAACGCCACCCAGATCGTCGTCGGCATCTCCCGCCAGAAGAGGATCGCCGCGCTGCTGGGAAACCTGCTGGGCGGCGGCGTCGGCACCCGGGTGGTCCGCGATTCCGGCGACATCGACGTCCACATGGTCTCGCACCCGCTCGGCGGACGCGGTACCCGCCCGTCCCGGCAACGCGACCTGGGCCGCGTCAGGGTGGCGGTCGGGTTTGTTCTCGCTATTGTGCTCCCCACCCTCCTGCAGTTCCTGCTGCTGGCGCTGAACCCTGAGCAGAACATCGCCACTGCCATGCTCGTCCAGCTCAGCGGGTCAGTCGCGGTGGCGTTGGTCGGCGGGCTGTGGCCGGCCATCCTCGCGGCGCTCTGGAGCAGCCTGTTAGTGAACTACTTTTCCACCCCGCCGGTGGGAAACCTCACCATCAGCGATCCGCAGAACTTCCTCGCGCTGCTGGTGTTTGTCGGCGTCTCGGCGGCCGTCGCCGTCGTGGTCGACCTTTCTGCCCGGCGGTCCAAGGAGGCCGCCCGGGCCCGAGCGGAGGCGACCACCCTTGGCGATCTGACCCGGGGCGCCGCCCGCTCGGAGGACACGGTCCAGGCGCTCCTGGAACAGGCGCTGGGCGTCTTCCAGGTCCGCGGGGCCGCCCTGTTCAGCCTGGCCGGGAGCCATTCAGACGACAGTGGCGCCGGCTCCGGCGGCGACTGTGGCGCCGGCTCCGGCGTCGGGCAGTGGCGGCTTCAGGCCTCGGCGGGTGAGCTTTCCCCGCCGTCACCGGAGGACCGGGGTGACGCCGCCGAGGGGGACAACGTCGAAGAGATCGATGCCGCTACCCGCCTCGTCCTGTCAGGACGGATACTGCCGGCCAGCGACCGGCGCCTCCTCGGGGCCTTCGGCGTCCATCTGGCCGCACAGCTCGAACGCCAGCAACTGGTGGCCAGCCGCCGGGAAATGCTGCGCCTGGCAGAGGGCAACACGATGCGCACGTCCATCCTGCGTGCGGTGTCCCACGACCTCCGCACTCCACTGGCCGGGATCAAGCTCGCCGTCGGCGGCCTGCGCCTTGACGACGTCGAGTACAGCAAAGACGAGGAGCAGGAACTGCTCGCCACCATTGAAGAGTGCTCGGACCGGCTGGACGCACTGGTGGGCAATCTGCTGGACATGTCCCGGATCACCTCGGATGCCGTCAATCCCCTGCTTCGGCCGGTGCGCTGGTACGAAGTGATCCCGGAAGCCGTGCGTGCCGTTCCCGAGGGCAGGGTCCGGGTGGATCTTCCCGCCAACATGCCCGAGATCGACGCCGACCCCGGCATGCTGGAGCGGGTCATTGCCAACATCGCCGAAAACGCCGCAAAATACGCCCCCGAATCGGATATTGTGCTCGTCGGCGCGGCCGGCGGGCTCAGCCCTGCGACCCTGGACGGTCGTCCTGCGGGCGAGCTGCGGATCATCGACCATGGCCGGGGGGTCCCGGCGGAGAAGGTTGTCGAAATGTTCCGGCCATTCCAGCGGCTCGACGATGCCCCGCAGACCACCGGCATCGGGCTCGGGCTGGCGGTGGCAAAGGGGTTCACGGACGCCATGGGGGGAAGCCTGACCGCCGAGGCGACGCCGGGCGGCGGCCTGACCATGGTCATCCGGCTTCCGCTGTCCACCGGTGTGCCGTTCGAATCGCACCGCGGCCAGACTCCGCTGGCCCAGCATGCGTCGCCGGTACAGCAGGCGGCGCTGGGACAGCAGGCGGCGCTGGCCCGACGGCGCCACGCCATGCCACGCACCTCCGGACCGGACGCAGGATGACGGCCGTCCTCGTGGTCGACGACGACCAGCACCTGTTGAGGGCACTCCGGATCACGTTGAAGGCCCACGGCTACGCCGTCACCACCGCGGCGGACGGGAACTCTGCGCTGCTGGCCGCTTCCCAGACTCCGCTGGCACTGATCATCCTGGACCTCGGCCTGCCGGACATGGACGGGACCAGCGTCATCCGGGAACTCCGTGCCTGGAGCCGGGTGCCCGTGCTGGTGCTGTCCGCCAGGCACGGATCCGAGGACAAGGTGGAGGCCCTCGACGCCGGCGCCGACGACTACATCACCAAGCCCTTCGGGCTGGATGAACTCCTGGCACGGCTGCGCGCCCTGCTGCGGCGCAGCGTTGACCCGGAAGAGTCACCGGTTATCACGACGGATGCCTTCACCGTGGACCTCGGCAAACACCGGGTCACGCGGGACGGCCAGGACGTCCGGCTGACCCCCACAGAGTGGAACATTCTGGAGGTGCTGGTCCGGAATCCCGAAAAGCTGGTTACCCAGCAGCAGCTGCTGTCCGAGGTATGGGGGCCCGCCTACGCCAAGGAGACCAATTACCTCCGCGTCTACATGGCCCAGCTCCGGCGGAAACTGGAACCGGAGGCCGCCAACCCGCGCCATCTTCTCACCGAGGCAGGCATCGGCTACCGGTTCCTGCCCTGACAGTTCCTGTGCAGGCGCGGACCGGCGGGAATTTTCCGCCCGGGCCGATGTTAGGTCTGGATATGAAAGCAATCGTGTACCGCGCCACCGGCGATCCGTCCGTCCTCCGGCTCGTTGACCGGGAGGTCCGCGAGCCAGGACCCGGGGAGGTCCGGGTCCGGATCATGGTCTCCGGCGTGAACCCCACGGACTGGAAGTCGCGGCGCGGATCCGCGCCCGGTGAGCCGCTGCCTTTCGCGGAGGTGGTACCGAACCAGGACGGCTCGGGCGTGATCGACGCCGTCGGCGCCGGCGTCGAGCAGCTCCACCCCGGCGACCGGGTCTGGCTGGCCCTTGCCGCTTATGAGCGCGCGGACGGCGGAACCGCCCAGGAACTCGCGGTCCTGCCGGCCGAGCGCGTCTTCGCGCTTCCCCACAATGCCGGGTTCGACGTCGGCGCGAGCCTGGGCGTTCCCGCCATCACCGCCCACCGGGCCCTGACCATCGCCGAGGACGGCCCCCGGCGGCTGCGTCCCGGCGCCTTGACGGGTAAAACGGTGCTCGTCGCCGGCGGTGCCGGCGCCGTGGGCCACGCCGCTATCCAGCTCGCCCGGTGGGCCGGCGCCGTCGTGATCACCACGGTCAGCGGTCCGGTGAAAGCCGCGCTGGTCCAGGCCGCCGGCGCCCATCACGTCATCAACTACCGTCAGACCGATGCGGCAGCGGAGATCCGCCAAATCGCTCCCGCCGGGGTTGATCTGATCGTCGAGGTGGCACCGGCCCAGAATGCGGAACTCGATCTGGCCGTGATCCGCAACCGCGGTTCAGTCGCCGTGTACGCCAACAATGGCGGGGATGAAATGCGCCTGGACGTGCGCAGGCACTTCAGCCTCAACGTCCGGTACCAGTTCGTGCTGCTCTACACCGTTGGGATGGAGGCGGTGCGCGCCGCCGCCGAGGACATCAACCTGGCCATCGCCGACGGCGCCCTTCCGGTCGGAGAGGCCGCCGGACTCCCGCTGCACCGTTTTGATCTGCCCCACACCCCCGACGCCCACGCGGCGGTCGAAGGAGACATTGTGGGCAAGGTCCTGATTGACGTGACCCCGGGCTAGCGGGCATTTTCGTTGGTTCGCCGGGGGTCCGGGGGTCTGAGTCCAGGGCGGGATGGCCCCTGCTCTGGGACATGTCCCGCGCCCGGGCCAGCGGGTGGACATAGTGGCATTATGCCCAGTCCAAGGTGCGAAGAATGGGCATGTCCCCCCGGACTGGATACCGGCCCGAGGGGACATGTCCCGCGCCGGGGCCAGCGGATGGACATAGTGGCATTATGCCCAGTCCCGGGTGCGAAGAATGGGCATGTCCCCCGAAAAAAGGCCCAGGCTCCGTCCAGCTGCCGGCGAACCAGCGAGAATGATCACCAGCCATGTATCTCAGGCGTCAGCAGGCGTCCGCCTCGGCGTTCAGGTCCCGGCCCCGGGTTTCGGGCGCCAAGAACCCGGCCACCCAGCCGATGGCTGCGTAGCTCATCAGGATCACTGCCACCGGGACCCATCCCGGGCCCGTCGCGGCCACCACCGCGGCCGCCAGGATGGGGCCCAGGCCGCCGGAGAGGACGGCGCCCACCTCCTTGACCGTGGTCATGAAGGAGAACCGGCGCTTGGAACCGAACATTTCCACGAGCCAGGTGGACTCCACCCCATACATATTGGGAATCGGGCCACCGATGTAAATGACGAACACCAGAGCCACCAGCACGGGGTTCCGCGTCTCAATCAGGAGCATCGCCGGAATGGTGAAGGCGAACTGGAAGGCGGAGAGCCACAGCCACACTATTCTGCGGCCGTACCTGTCGGTGAGCTTGCCGGTGAACAGGACGGTGGCGATCCCCAGGATGGAGCCCAGCGTCACGCCGGTGGTGACGAGGTTGGCGTCCATCTTGACGACGGACACGGTCCATCCGATGAGGAAGCCCTTGACGAGGTAGACCGAGCCGTTCTCCCCCAGCTTGATTCCCAGCGACACCAGGAACGGCTTCCTGGCATCCGCAGCATCGCGCCACACACTTTGCTGCTTCGCTCCGGCGCCGGCCGCGGCCCGGCGCTGCTTGATGACCTCGAAGACCGGCGACTCGCTGACGCTGCGCCGCAGGTACAACGCTACGAGGGTGGTGCCAATGCTCAGCAGGAACGGGACGCGCCAGCCCCAGCTCAGGAACTGCTCTTTCGGCAGTTGCGACATCAGCAGCCACAGGGCGCTGGCCAGGAGCACCCCCGTCGCGGTGCCCAGGGCCACCACTGCGCCATAGAAGCCGCGGCGTCCGCTGGGCGCCGACTCCACCAGCAGGAGCGAGGCGCCTGACAGTTCGGCGCCGGCGCCGAAGCCCTGGATGAGCCGCAGCAGGACAAGCAGTACCGGCGCGGCGACGCCTATCTGGGCATACGTGGGCAACAGGCCCATCCCGAGGGTGGCGACGCCCATCATGCCCACCGTGATGACGAGGACCAGCTTGCGGCCGTACTTGTCCCCCAGATATCCGAAGTAGACGCCGCCGAGGGGCCTGACGAGGAAACCGGAACCATAGGCGGCGAAACTGGCCAGCAGGGCCATCGCCGGGTCAGCGTTGGGGAAGAACAGCGGCCCGAAGACCAGGGCGGCTGCCAGCGTGTATAGCGTAAAGTCCATGTATTCCAGCGCCGAGCCGAGCCAGGAGGAGATCGAGGTTCGGCGCAGTTCCGCCGGCGACACCTCCGGATCGGCGGCAACGTTCTCCGGCCCTGCCTCGGCGTATTTCACATTCATGTTTTCAGTAACCACGGAGTATCTCCCTAGTGAGGAGCCAGCAAGCCGGCTCAGCCGCAACGTCATTGTTCGGATGGTGTTGGTGCAGGTAGTGCAGGTGTGGAGCGCGGATCCTGCTGCCGTTCCTCAGATCCTCACGAGGGACACGGTCTCGGCGATGCAGGCCGGCTTCTCGGAGCCCTCCAACTCGATCCGGTGCAGGACCCTCAGCTGGCGACCATTGACCGTCCCGGTCACCGAGGTCAGCGTCAGCCGGTCCCGGATGCGGGAACCAACCCTGGCCGGCGCCGGGAACCTGACCTTGTCCAGCCCATAGTTGATGATCACTGCCGCACCCCGGACCCGGTAAACCTGTCCGGCCAGGTACGGCAGCATCGCCAGGCTCAGGTAGCCGTGGGCCACGGTGGTGCCGTAAGGACCGTCGGCGGCCCGCTCCGGATCGGTGTGGATCCACTGCTGGTCCAGGGTGGCGTCAGCGAACGCCTGGATCTGGGATTGCTCCAGCCGGTGCCAGCCGCTCACCCCAATTTCCTGCCCCGTCAGGCACTCTAGCTCGGCAACATTTTCGAACAGCCTCATCAGACCCTCTCCAGCAGCATCGCGACGCCCTGGCCCAGGCCCACACACATCGTGGCCAGGCCGCGGGCGGCGTTTTCGCGTTCCATCCGTCCCAGCAACGTCACAACGATCCGGGATCCGGAGGATCCCAGCGGATGCCCCAGGGCGATCGCACCGCCGTCGTTGTTGACGATTCCCGGGTCCAGCCCCAGCAGCCGCATACAGGCCAGCGACTGCGCGGCGAACGCTTCGTTGAGTTCAACAGCGCCCAGGCCGTCCATGCTCCAGCCGGCCTTCGCCAGCGCCTTGCGCGTCGCCGGCACCGGGCCGATGCCCATAACCTCCGGGGCAACCCCGGCCGCCTGGCTGGTGACGATGCGCGCCCGCGGCGTCAGGCCCCAGCGGGCAACAGCCTCGCCGCTGGCCACCACCACGGCAGAAGCACCGTCGTTGAGGGAACTGGAGTTGCCCGCGGTGATGACGCCGCCGGGACGTACGATCGGCCGCAGGGCCTCAAGCGCCTCCGGGGTGGAGCCGCGCCGGGGCCCCTCGTCGGTGTCCACCAGCGACACTGCGCCGTGACGGCCGGCCACGGGAACGGGGACGATCTCGCCCCGGAACCGGCCCGCGTCGATCGCCGCCAGCGCCCGGCTGTGCGAGCGCAAAGCGAAGCTGTCCGCATCGGCTCGGGAGATGCCCTCGCGCCCGGCCACTTCCTCGGCCGTCTCCGGCATCGAGAACCGGGCGTTGGCATGCATCCGCGAATTAACGAACCGCGCACCGATCGAGGTGTCCGCCGGTTCACCCGGCCGGGCAAACGGCTTCTCCGGCCTGGCCATCACCCAGGGTGCCCGCGACATGGACTCGACGCCGCCGGCCACCACCAGGTCGGCGTCGCCGTTGCGGATGGACTGCGCCGCCATGCTGATGGCGGTCAGGCCGGAGGCGCAGAGCCGGTTGACCGTGACGGCGGGGACGGCGTCGGGCAGTCCGGCCAGCAGCACCGCCATCCGCGCAACATTGCGGTTGTCCTCCCCGGCCTGGTTGACGCAGCCCAGGATGACCTCGTCGATGCCGTCAGGGTCGATGCCCGCCCGGGCCACCACGGCCTGCAGCACCAGCGCGGCCAGGTCGTCGGGCCGGACCGTGGCGAGCGCCCCGCCGTACCGGCCCACGGGCGTGCGGACACCGCCGACGAGGAATGCCTCCGTCATCAGCGCGCCCCGCCGTTGAGGTAGAGCGTCTGGCCGGAAACATAGGAAGCATCGTCGCTGGCGAAGAACGCCACGGCGGCGGCCACTTCCTCGGGCTGGCCAACCCGGCCCAGCGGTGTCCGGGCGGCGACCGCCGACTGGTGTTCGGCGGCGCTGCTGCCGACCCGCTCGGCTGTCGCGGCAGTCATGGCCGTGGCGATGTAGCCGGGGGCCACCGCGTTGACGGTGATGTTGAACGGGCCCAGCTCAATAGCGAGGGTAGCCGTCAGGCCCTGGATGCCGGCCTTCGCAGCGGCGTAGTTCGCCTGGCCGCGGTTGCCGAGGGCGCTGCGGCTGCTGAGCGAGACAATTCTTCCGTACCCGGCCGGGACCATGTACCGCTGCGCCGCCCGGGAACAGAGGTAGGCGCTGGTCAGGTTTGTGGTGAGAACCGATTCCCAGTCCGGGCGCTCCATTTTGAAGAACAGGTTGTCGCGGGTGATGCCGGCGTTGTTGACGAGGATGTCGAGCCGGCCGAACTCCCGGTGGACCTCCGCGAAGACCCTGTCCACGGTGGCTTCGTCGGTGACATCGCAGACGGCCGCGACGGCCCGGCCGCCGGCCGTGAGCACCTGCGGATCAGCGGAGATCTGTTGCGCCGTGTCCTTCGCGCGGTCCTCGTTGAGGTCCAGGACGACGACGGCGGCGCCCCCGGCGGCCAGCTTCAGCGCGGTGGCCGCGCCGATGCCCTGCGCGCCGCCGGTGACTGCTGCCACCCGGTTCGTGAAATTGCTCATGGTGTTTCCTTTGCTTGCGTGGGGTTGCGGATTTAGCTGAAGGCGGAGAGACCGGTGATCTCCCGTCCGACGAGCAGGGACTGGATGGAGTCGGTGCCCTCGTAGGTGGAGACCACCTCCATGTCGGTCATGTGCCGGGCGACGTGATGCTCCAGCAGCACGCCGTTGCCGCCGAGCATGTCCCGCGCCTCGGAACAGATCCACCGGGCTTTCTGGGCTGTATGCATCTTGGCCAGCGAGGCCATGGGCCCGCTCATGCGCCCGTCCTCGGCCAGGACCGCAAGCCGGAAGCAGATCAGCTGCATGGCCGTCAGCTCCGAGAGCATGTTGGCTAGCTTGTTCTGCACGAGCTGGAAACTACCGATCGGTTTGCCGAACTGCTGCCGGGTCTTCGCGTAGTCCACCGCGATCTCATAGGCTGCCATGGCGTGGCCGAGGGATTCCCATGCCGCACCGCTGCGGGTGGCGGTCAGGACGCGGGTGACGTCCTTGAAGGAGTGGCAGCCGGTGAGCCTGTTGTCCGCCGGCACCCGGAGGTCTTCCAGGGTGATGTCCGGCTGGAGGATTGCCCGTTTGCCGATCTTGCCGGTGATGACGTCGGTGGAGTAACCGTCCGGGTAGCTGCCGTCAGCATTGCGCTCCATAACAAAGGCCTTGACTTTGGCGTCCTGTTCGTCGCGGGCGAACATGATGACGACGTCGGCCATGCTGGCGTTGCCGATCCACCGCTTGCGGCCGTTAATGATGTAGCTGTCGCCCTCCCGGCGGGCGCTGGTCTCCAGCGCCACCGAGTCGGAGCCGTGCTCCGGCTCGGTCAGGGCAAAGGCACCGATTTTGTCGAGGGTGGCCATCGAGGGAAGCCAGCGTTCTTTTTGCTCATCGCTGCCCAGCATGTTGATGGTGCCCATGGCCAGGCCGGACTGGACGCCGAGGAAGGTGTTGACGGAGCCGTCGCCGCGGGAAACTTCGGCCGCGACGATCCCGGCAGCGAGCCGGCTCAGCCCGGGGCAGCCGTAGCCTTTGATGGTGCTGCCCACGATGCCGAGGCCCGCGAGCTTGGGGATCAGCTCGAACGGGAACTCTGCCCGTTCCCAATAGCCGTTGATGACCGGAAGCAGGTCCTTGTCCACGAAACTTCGGACCTTCAGCCGCAGGGCGCGGTCCTCGGCGGTGAGGAAATCGTCCATCAGGTAGAAGTCGGTGCCGTGTTCGGCCGGTTCGGTTCTCATCGGGTCGGTTGTCATCGGGTCAGCTCCATGGGGGTGGGGTCGGAAATCTGCGGTTCGGGTGCTTCGGTGCGGTCTTGCCTGGGCTGGAACTGGGCGAGCCAGCGGCGCTCCTGCTCCGCTAGCGGCCTCGCTATGCCGGTCTCCGGCCAGACCGAAACCAGCACGGTCCGGCCGTCCACGGCAACAGCGCCGCCCTGGGTAGCCATGCACTCCAAGGTGTAGGAACTTGTGCCGATCCGGCTGACCGTCAGTTCCACCGTCAGGTCCTGGCCGTGGACCACGGGGCGCCGGTAGTTCAGTTCAAGGGCGGCCACCACGGTTGGAGTCACCGCTGCAGTCCCGCGGCCCGGCATGGTAGCCCGCCATTGGATCCGGGACTCCTCAAGCAGCGTTACGACGGCGGCGTGGTTCACGTGGCCGTTGAGGTCCTGGTCCGACCAGCGCGGGGAGATCCGCGCCCGGTACGGCTCAGGCATGGGCCAGGGTTTTCTGCCGGAGCAGCCAGTCGCGGACCAGCTCCGAGCTTTCGTTCAATTCCGGCGGCGCGAGCCGGTAGTCGACGGGGGTGCGGGAGTACTCCACGGGGTGCCGGACCGTGGGAATCGTCCGCGTCCCGCTGCCAGCCAGCACCACGGGCTGCAGTCCCAGCCGCTCGGCAAAGTCGACACCGCCGCGCACATCCTGGATCGGGGCGCACGGCAGGCCGGCGTCGGAGAGCTGCGAGAACCACTGCGCGGCGGACTGCGTGGCCAGCCTGGCGTGGAGGATCTCCCGTAGTTCGTCCCGATGCGCGTTCCGCTGCAGGGTCTTGGCGAACTTCGGGTCCGCGGCGACTTCGGGGATGGCCAGTGCCACGCAGAGCCGGACAAACTGGGCATCATTGCCCGTCGCGATGATGATCATGCCATCACCCGTCTGCATCGGCGCATAGGGGTACATGCTGGGATGTTCGTTGCCCATCCGGGCAGGCACCACGCCGCCGGTGACATATGCCGCGGACTGGTTGACCATGCCGGAAAGGGCCGAGGTCAGCAGATTGAGTTCCACCAGCTGTCCCTCGCCGGTGCGGGTCTTATGGTGAAGCGCCCCCAGGATGCCGATGGCAGCGTGCAGTCCCGTGATGACGTCGAACAACGCGATGCCGGCCCGGTAGGGTTCCGTGTCCGGGCCCCCGGTCAGGCTCATCATGCCGGAGGCTGCCTGGACCAGCAGGTCATAGCCCGGGATGTGCGCGCCGGCGCCGGTGCCGAACCCGGTGATGGAGGCATAGATGATGTCCGGCTTCAACTCCGCGGCGGCGGCGTAGTCCAAGCCCAGGCGTTCCATGTTTCCCGGCTTGAAATTTTCGATCATGACGTCCGCAGCGCGCACGAGGGACCGGGCCACGTCAAGGCCCTCCGGGTCCTTGAGGTCCAGTGCGATCGAGTGCTTGTTCCGGTTCACTGCCAGGAAGAACGTGGCCTCCCCGTCGCGGACCGGTGGCATGTAGCTGCGGGTGTCGTCTCCGTCGGGGCCCTCGACTTTGATCACTGTGGCCCCCATGTCAGCCAGCAGCATGGTGGCATAGGGGCCGGCGAGCACCCGGCTGAAATCCGCAATCACGACGCCGGCCAGCGGCCCGGACGCTGAGCGGCCGAGGGCCTCGGCGGCCGGTTTGACAGCGTCCGGGGTAGGACCGCGGCCCGCTCCGGCGGCAGTGTCAGAGTTCGGTTGTTTCATGTAGTTCCTCCGGTGTGTGGTCTGCATCACCCACCTTTGCAAGCGGATTGATCCGCGTCCAATACGCATTTGGTGCCGTATTCATACCGCAGGGGCATCAATACGGTGGCGGATTGTTCGGTATCTTGGGCAGATGAACATCGTCGTTTACCTGGGCCGGGACTGAACCCGGCATGGAAATCCAACAGATCCGGGCCTTTCTTGCGGTCGCCGATGAGCTGCATTTCGGCCGGGCAGCAGAAAAACTCCACATGGCCCAGCCGCCGCTGAGCCGGGCCATCCAACGGCTGGAGCACGAGCTCAAGGCACCCCTCTTTGTCCGGAGCACCCGATCGGTCCAGCTGACGGCTGAGGGCGAGGCACTGCTGATACCGGCGCGGGAGATCCTGGCGGCCTGCCGCCGATCGACCCTCGCCGTGGCCTCAGTGGGCAAGGGCGAGACCGGGCGGGTGCGGGTGGCTTTCGCCGGGGTTTCCTCCCACGTCATGGTCGGTAAGCTGGCCAAACGGGTCCGGGAGACACATCCGGGCATCGAGTTCCAGCTCTCCAGCTCGAACTTTGCCCTGCCGGCCATGGACCGGGTCATGCGGGGCGCCATGGAAGTGGGACTGGGCCGCTGGAACTTCATCCCGGCGGCCCTGGACTCCCGAACTGTGGCGAATGAGCGGCTTGTGGTGGCCCTGCACGAGGCCCACCCCCTGAGCGGGCGCGAGTCGCTGATGATGGCCGATCTGGCCGGGCAGCCTTTTGTCACGCTGCCCGAGCATCCGGGCGCCATTCTGCACGACTACCTTCGCCGGCTTTCCAACGCCGCCGGCTACGCCCCGGATATCGTGCAGGTGGCGCCGGATTCCCAGACGCTGATGGCTCTGGTTGCCGCCGACATCGGGGTTGCATTGACGGTGTCTTCGGTGCCGGCGAACTTCAGCCATCCGGGAGTCGTTTTCCTGCCGCTGGATGATCCCGCCGACGCCATCCAGCTGCGCCTGGTCTGGCGCAAGGACAACACCAGCCCGGCGCTGCGCCGGGTTCTGCTCCTCTCCGAAGCCGTCCTCCCGTCGCCGGACTCCCCACCGGATTGATGCGTCGGAGGTATCGACGGGTGCAGCATTTGGTATTGGCTCCGGCTCAATCCGGCTGGCACAGTGGTCAGTACCCGCCGGCCCGTGCCGGATTCACGGGGGATTGCCGCTCATTTACCTGCCTGGAGTTGAACCTGTGACCGTAACCGAAGCCACCCGTGTGAACGATGACGTTCTCAGCCTGGACAGCCTGCTGACCGCAGAGGAACTTGAGTTGCGCGCCAACGTCCGCGCTTTCGTGTCGGAGCGGATCCGGCCCAACATCAGCGCCTGGTACGAGCAGGCACATTTCCCGCTTGAGCTGGTGCCCGAGCTGGGCAGGCTCGGGGTGCTCGGGATGCATCTGGCGGGCTACGGCTGCCCCGGCAGGAGCGCCGTCGAGTACGGCCTCGCCGCCATGGAGCTGGAGGCAGGGGATTCCGGAATCCGGACGTTCGTCAGTGTGCAGGGCTCCCTGGCCATGACCGCGATCCACAGGTGGGGATCCGAGGAGCAGAAAGTCGAGCACCTGCCCGCGATGGCACGGGGTGAAACGATTGGCTGCTTCGGGCTGACCGAGCCCACTGCCGGTTCGGACCCGGCCAGCATGGCGACCTTTGCGGCGCCGGACGGCGGCGGCGGCTGGATAATCAATGGCGCAAAGCGCTGGATCGGTTTGGCGTCCGTGGCCCAGATTGCGATTATCTGGGCCAACACCAGCGACGGTATCCGCGGGTTCATCGTGCCGACGGACGCGCCGGGGTTCACCGCGACGCCCATCGGGTCCAAGCTGTCCATGCGGGCTTCCATCCAGTGCGACATCGCCCTTGAGGACGTCCGCCTGCCGGGCACGGCGCTGCTCCCCGGAGCGCGGGGGCTCAGCGGCCCGTTTTCCTGCCTCAACGAGGCCCGCTACGGGATCATCTGGGGCGCGATGGGCGCCGCCCGGGACTCCTACGAGGCCGCCCTGGCGTACGCCAAAGAGCGCCTGCAGTTCGGCAACCCCCTGGCCGGTTACCAGCTGACCCAGGAGAAGCTGGTCAACATGCTCCTGGAGATCCAGAAAGGAACCCTGCTGGCCATCCATACCGGGCGGCTGAAGGATGCCGGGGCCTTGGAGCCGGTCCAGGTCTCGGTGGGGAAGCTGAACAACGTCCGCGAGGCCATAGCGATCTGCCGCGAAGCCCGCACAATCCTGGGCGGCAACGGCATCACCCTCGACTATTCGCCGCTGAGGCACGCCAACAACCTCGAATCCGTACGGACCTACGAGGGCACGGACGAGGTCCACACCCTCATCCTCGGTCAGCACATCACGGGCATCTCCGCGTTCCGCTAGGAGCAACTCGCCAGGCCATCGGCCTCGACGGTTTCCGAGCGGTACAGCGGGCGTGGATACTAGGGAAATGACGTCTCACGGTTCCTCCACCAGCGAGAATGCAGCTTCGGACCTAATGCCACAGTTCCCCGCCCAGATGCGGGCTGTACTCAACGGCATCCCTGCCATGGTGGGCTACTGGGACAAGGATTTGCGCAACTGCCTCGCCAACGACGCCTACGGAGCATGGTTCAACGTCGATCCGGACCAGATGCACGGCGTCCATATCCGCGAGCTGCTCGGCGAGGAGCTTTTCGCGGCAAACCAGGGGTCCATCGCCAAGGTGCTTGAAGGAGAGCCTCAGCTCTTCGACCGTACCCTCGTGGATGGCGCCGGAAAGACGCGGTATACCCAGGCCTCCTACGTGCCGGACCGTCAGGACGGCGAAATCCGGGGGTTCTTCGCGCTTGTCACGGACATCACCGAGCGGGTTGTCGCCGAACGGCGCCAGCAACGCGACATGGACCGGTACCGGGCGCTCGCGCGCAGCGTCCCCGGCGTCTTTGTCCTGCTCTTCGACTCGGACCTCCGGTACCTCATCGCGGAGGGACAGGAGCTGGTGAAGTTCGGGTACCGCAGCGACGAGATGGAAGGCCGGCTGATCCACGACGCCCTGAAGGGCGGACTGGCGGACGAGCTTGAACCACGTTACCGCGCCGCACTGGCGGGCCAGGAGGTCTCGTGGCAGCGCCGGATCGGCGATCGAACGTTCCTGCTGACGGCCCGCCCGGTCCAGTCCGACGGTGAAACCGTAGGGATGGTGGTGGCGGTCGACGTGACAGAGCGCCGTCGACAGGAAAAGACATGGGCCGGCCTGCACGAGATCTCCACGGCAGTGGCCCGCAACGCGGCGCCGGAGGACATAGCCGATCAGGTTGCCGCCGTCGTGCGCTCCATCTTCGACGTCGATTCGGCGGCGGTTACCCGCTTCACCGGGCCGTGGTCGGCTGACATCGTGGCCATGGCGCCCGCGCTCCCTTCGGCCCTGAGTCGCCGTCATGTGTTTTCAGCAGCGGATGCCCCGGCGACTGTGCGGGTGGCCATGACGGGCAAGCCTGCCCTGGCGGTCTACGTCGCGGGCGGCGGACTGGCGGCCGAGCAAATGCTGGCGTCCGGTTTCCGGTCCTCGGCGGCCGCCCCCATCCGGGTGTCCGGCTCGCTCTGGGGCGCCCTGGCCCTGACCTCGAAGTCGGAGACCAACCTCACACAGGCGGTCCTCGATCAGCTCGCCCAGTTCGCTGAACTCGTGGAAATCGCAATCGGCAACGCCGAAGCCCGTGCCAGTCTTGAACTCCTGGCCAGCACCGACGTCCTGAGCGGTCTGCCCAACCGCCGGGTCCTGGAGCAACGGCTCGCCTACGAGACCGAGCTGGCGACCGCGCGCGGCAGCCAGCTTAGCGCCGTCGTCCTCGACATTGACAATTTCAAGATGGTTAACGACTCCTTCGGCCATCTGACCGGGGACAAGGTGCTGGCGGAGGTCGCGGGCCGGCTCGGTGAAGTCACACGGCAGGGCGAGATCGTTGCCCGCTTCGGTGGCGAGGAATTCGTCTGGCTCCTGCCCGGCAGCAGCAGCGAAGAGGCGCTCCAGGCAGCCGAGCGGGCCCGTCTGGCGGTAGCCTCCAGGCCGTTCGACGGCGTCGGGACCATCACCTTGTCCGCCGGGGTGTGCGAGCTGCAGGAGGCCGGAAGCCATGCGTTGCTGGCCTGCGCCGACCACGCCCTCTATGCCTCCAAACACGCCGGACGCAACCGCAGCATGCGCTACGGGGCCGCGGCCACCCAAGCCCGCGGGGACCGCAGAGCTTAGCCGAGGGCGGGCTTCCCGGTCACGGCCCGGGCCGCGGGTACCGCAGCGCCCGTGCGGCGGAGGACGTCACGAGAGGAACCCGCGCAGCAGGGCAGCCGTTCCTTCCAGATGCTCAAGTGTGGCCCGCTCGGCGGCCGTGGAATCGCCGCGCAGGATTGCGTCCGCGATCCGCGCGTGCTGCTCGTTGGAGTGCTCCAGGTTGGTGCCAAGGAACGGGATCCTGTCGAGCAAGGCGTTGAGCCTGGACCGGGTCTCTGCCACCGCCCCCACGAGGCTCGGCGAACCCGCCAGTTCGGCGATCGCGATATGGAACCGGGCATCCCGCGGCCGGTAGCTGGCTTCGGTGGCGACTGCCACATCGGTCAGGCAGTTGCGCAGGTGACCCCGGGCGGCGGCCGATAAGTTTGATCCGGCCGCCAGGGCGCTCGCCGCCGGCTCGATCACTCCACGGAATATCAGCACGTCGTGGACCTCGGCACGATCCAGTGGCCGGGTCCCCCGACGCTCTGGGCGCACCTGGGTTTCGGACACGTACGTGCCCCCATACCGGCCTCGCCTCACCACCAGGTATCCCGCAGCCTGCAATTCCCCCAGTGCTTCCCGGAGGGTCGCCCGGGACACGCCCAGATGCTCGGCCAGCTCGCGCTCCGGCGGCAGTTTGTCGGCCGGAGCAAAGATGCCGAGCTTGATCGTCTGCAGAATGTGCTCGATTGTTTCCTCGAAGGCGTTTCCACTGCGGACGGGCCGCAGCATCGAGTAGGGCTGTTGTAACGCGAAATCAGTCAAGGCCAACTCCCAGAGTCTGCGAGCTTATACGTTCAGTAAGCATACGTTTAGGCCGCAAAAAAGCGGGCGTCTCGAACCAATGATTCTCCGGCCAAACGCAATTTCCGTTGGATTTACCAGGAATCCTTGACGGATGTGATCCATAACACCACACTGGGAGATGTGTTCTTGGACTGATAACAGTCCTTTAAATCTGGATGACAGTCCTATACCAAGGGAACCGCATGAAATCAGCAGATGATGGCGCCGGCGTGACAAGTCCGGCCGCCGGGACCGAATCAGAGTACCTTCAACGGCGCAAACTTAAGCGCGGCGCCGCCGGTTGGATACTACTCGCCGGACTGGGAGTCGCGTACGTCATATCCGGTGATTTCGCCGGCTGGAATCTCGGTCTCGCCCAAGGCGGATGGGGCGGACTTCTGATCGCGTTTATCCTCATGGGCGTCATGTACACCTGCATGGTGTTCGGCCTCGCGGAACTCTCCTCCACCCTGCCCACCGCCGGGGCCGGATACGCCTTTGCCCGACGGGCTCTGGGGCCCCTGGGCGGGTTCGCCACCGGCATTGCCGTACTGATCGAATACGCCGTCGCTCCGGCCGCCATCGCCACCTTTATCGGCGGCTACATAGAGGCACTGGGGCTCTTTGGCCTGACCAATTCGTGGCCGGTCTATCTGGCCACCTACGTCCTCTTCATCGCCATCCACCTTCGTGGGGTCGGTGAAGCGCTTAAGATCATGTTCGCGATTACAGCGGTTGCCGTTGTTGCCTTGATCGCCGCTGTCATCGGACTGCTGCCGAAGTTCGACCCGGCCAAGCTTTTCGACATCGTGCCTGACGGCTCCGCCGGTTCCAGCGCGTTCCTGCCCATGGGCGTCGGTGGAATCCTGGCCGCCCTCGTCTACGGCATCTGGTTTTTCCTCGCCGTTGAAGGCGTCCCGCTGGCCGCAGAAGAATCGGCGGACCCGAAACGGGACATGCCGCGGGGCATTATCGTCGCCGTCGTGATCCTGGTGGTCTTCGGCGCCCTGATGCTTGTCCTGGTTCCCGGCGCGGCAGGGTCCCAGGCCATGAGCACCTCAGACAACCCGCTGCCCGAAGCAATCAGGATCGCCTACGGCGGAAATACCTTTCTGGCCGACTTCATTAACTACGCGGGACTGGCGGGGCTTGTAGCCAGCTTCTTCTCCATCATCTACGCCTACTCGCGGCAGCTTTTCGCCCTCTCCCGCGCCGGCTACCTGCCCAAATGGCTTTCGCTCACCGGCACCCGCCGCACCCCCTACTGGGCCCTGATCGTTCCCGGCACCATCGGGTTCCTGCTCGCGGCCATCACCCAGGACGGCGCCCTGCTGATCAACATCGCCGTTTTCGGCGCCACGGTGTCCTACGTCCTGCTGAACCTGTCCCACATCGTGCTGCGGATTAAGGAACCTGAGCTGGAGCGCGGCTACCGCACACCGGGCGGCATCGCCACCACCTCGGTGGCCCTCGCCCTGTCCGCCGTCGCCGTCGTCGCCACGTTCGTAGTGGACGTCTACGCAGCCTCCATCACAGCGGCCATCTTCGCCGCCGCAATCGCCTACTACTGGTTCTACAGCCGCCACCGGATCGTCGCCGGTTCCCCGGATGAGGAATTCGCCCGGCTGGCGCTGGCAGAAGCCGAGCTGAATAAGTAGCTGTCCCCGACCACCATCACCCCATTTGCAAACGACGTTGCGGAGCAACCATGACTGAACAATCACAAGAGAACGACCGGAACGCCCAGCTCACCCTTGCTGAGCTGCAGGCGGATGTCGCCTCCGGCGCCATCGACACCGTCGTCGTGGCCATTACTGACTCCCTGGGCCGCCTCCAGGGCAAGCGCTGCGGCGCGCGTTCGTTCCTCGAAGACGTCCTCGAGCACGGCGCCGAAGGCTGCAACTATCTCCTGGCCGTCGACGTCGAGATGAACACCATCGACGGTTACGCCATGTCCTCCTGGGAGACCGGCTACGGAGACATGATGATGCTGCCGGATGTCTCGACCCTGCGCCGGGTGCCGTGGCAGGCGGGAACCGCCCTGGTCCTCTGCGACGTGATGTGGGCGGACAAATCCCCGGTCGTTGCCTCACCGCGGCAGATCCTGCGCGCCCAGGTGGAACGGCTCGAAAAACTCGGTTACCGCGCCTTCATGGGAACCGAGCTTGAATTCCTGATGTTCGACGACTCCTACCGTCAGGCATGGCAGAAGAACTACCACGGACTCGAGGCTTCCACCCAGTACAACGTTGACTATTCGCTGCTCGCAACCGCCCGGCTGGAACCGGTGATCCGATCCATCCGCACCAACATGGAAGCGGCCGGCCTGGTGGTCGAATCGTCAAAAGGCGAATGCAACCTGGGCCAGCAGGAGATCACCTTCCGCTTCGATGAGGCCCTCAAAGCCTGCGACAAGCACACCTTTTACAAGAACGGTGCCAAGGAAATCGCGGACCAGCACGGCAAGAGCATCAGCTTTATGGCCAAGTACGATGCCCGCGAAGGAAACTCCTGCCACATCCATTTCAGCCTGACGGACCTCGACGGCAATCCTGTGCTGCCCGGCGACGGTGAGCACGGATTCAGCCCGGCGATGGAGCACTTCATGGCCGGCCAGCTGGATGCCCTGAAGGAACTCACCTATTTCCTCGCCCCGAACGTCAACTCGTACAAACGGTTTGTCGATGGCAGCTTCGCCCCGACCGCCATTGCCTGGGGCATGGACAACCGCAGCTGCGCCCTGCGGGTGGTGGGCCACGGACGGGGCCTGCGCACCGAAATGCGCGTCGGCGGCGGAGACCTCAACCCGTATCTGGCCGCGGCTGCGCTGATCGCCGCAGCGATCCATGGGCTGGAAAACCGCCTTCCGTTGGGCCCCGTTATGCAGGGCAGCGCGTACGCCTCCGACGCCGACCGCCTGCCGACGAACCTGCGCGACTCCCGCGACCTGCTGGCTGAGAGCGTCATCGCCCGGAAGGCGTTCGGCGATGCCGTGGTGGACCACTACGTCCACTCCGCCGGCATCGAGATCAAGGCCTATGAGAGCGCCATCACCGACTGGGAGCGCGTTCGTGGCTTTGAACGCCTCTGAGCGCTACAGGCCTCGAATAGCACTGACCAGCTACTACCAGGACGCCGTGTGGGGAGTCTGGAACGCCCCGGCCGCCATCCTCCCCGGCACCTACGTCGAGGCTGTGGTGGCAGCAGGCGGCACACCGATCCTGCTGCCGCCGCTGGGCACGGACGAAACCGTCCTGGACATCATGGACGGACTGATCGTCGTTGGCGGGCCCGACGTGGATCCCACGCGCTACGGGGCCGCCGCGCACCCCAGGACCGTGCCGCAACCGTTGCGGGATGAACACGACACGATTCTGACGCGCGCGGCGATCGAGCGCGGGCTCCCGCTGTTTGCGATCTGCCGCGGGGCCCAGATCCTGAATGTTGCCCTCAACGGCAGCCTGAACCAGCACATCCCGGACATCAACCCGGCCGCGAACTATCAGCCCGCGCCGGGGGTGTTTGGTGAGGCCGCCTTCACCACCGCGCCCGGCAGCCTGATCCAGTCGCTGCTGGGGGATGCGGCGGTGGCACCCTGCTACCACCACCAAGGCATGGACACCGTCCCGCCGGCGTTGCGCGTCACCGCGTCCTCCGCCGATGGGACCGTCCAGGCCCTGGAAGCTGCCGGCGGCTCCGGCTGGGTCCTGGGCGTGCAATTCCATCCGGAACAAAACCCGGCAGACCTGCGGCTGTTCCGCGGCTTCGTAGAGGCCGCCGGCAGTTACCGCGCCAACCGAAAAGAGATGTCCACGACATGACAGCAACCACCTTTGACGTCATCAACCCCTCCACAGAGGAAGTCATCGAGACGGTCACACTGGCCGGGCTGGCCGAAGTCGACGATGCGATCGCCCGCGCGGCCGGCGCTTTCGAGTCCTGGCGGGCCGTCGCACCCGCAGACCGCTCACTGCTGCTGCGGCGCTTTGCCGCGGCGGTTGACACCGACCTTGAGAACCTGGCCCGGCTCGAAGTCATCAACGCCGGCCACACCATCGGCAACGCCCGCTGGGAAGCGGGCAACGTCCGCGATGTGCTCACCTACTACTCCGCTGCGCCGGAGCGTCACTTCGGCAAGCAGATCCCGGTGGCGGGAGGCGTCAACATCACCTTCCACGAGCCCCTCGGCGTCGTGGGGGTCATTGTTCCCTGGAATTTCCCCATGCCGATCGCCGCGTGGGGCTTCGCCCCGGCCCTGGCCGCCGGCAACACGGTGGTGCTCAAACCCGCCGAGCTGACGCCCTTGACAGCGATCCGCCTGGCTGAGCTGTCCCGTGAGGCCGGCATCCCGGAGGGTGTCTTCCAGGTGGTACCCGGCAAGGGCTCGGTAGTGGGCGAACGCTTCGTGACCCACCCCGCCGTCCGGAAGGTGGTCTTCACCGGGTCCACCGGCGTCGGCAAGAAAATCATGGCCGGCTGCGCGGAGCAGGTTAAGCGGGTGACGCTGGAACTCGGCGGCAAGAGCGCGAATATCGTGTTCGACGACGCCGATCTGGAACTCGCCGCCGCCGCCGCGCCCGGCGGCGCGTTCGACAATGCCGGGCAGGACTGTTGCTCGCGCTCGCGCATCCTGGTCCAGCGCAACGTCTACGACCGTTTCATGGAGCTGCTCGAGCCCGCCGTCAAAGCACTCACGGTCGGGGACCCGTCGGATGAAGCCACGTCTATGGGACCGCTGATCTCGGCCCAGCAGCGCCGGACAGTCGCCGGTTTTGTCCCGGACAACGCCCCCATCGCCTTCCAGGGGCAGGCTCCGGCGGGGGCCGGGTTCTGGTTCCCGCCCACGGTACTGACCCCGGATCTGGACTCGCCGTCGTTCACGGAAGAAATCTTCGGCCCGGTGGTGGCCGTGGTGCCGTTCACCGACGAGGCCGATGCGATCCGGATTGCGAACAACACCGAGTACGGGCTCTCCGGGTCCATCTGGACCTCCGGCGTGGACCGGGCGCTGCGCGTAGCCAGGGGCGTTGAGGCCGGAAACCTTTCCGTCAACTCGCACTCGTCCGTCCGGTACTCCACGCCCTTCGGCGGCTTCAAGCAGTCCGGACTGGGGCGTGAACTCGGGCCAGATGCCCTGGATTCCTTCACCGAAACCAAGAACGTCTTTATTTCCACGCCGTCCCTGGCCTAGACAATCCCCCGGCTTTTACCGCCGTACCTTAAGGAGTTTCCATGCAGTCAGTAGTATCCAACCGCCTCGCCGGCCGCAGCGCAGTCATCACCGGTGGCGCCAGCGGCATCGGGCTGGCCACCGCCCGCCGGATGGCCGCGGAAGGCGCCAACGTCGTCATCGCCGACATCGAGCCCACGTCGGGACTCGCCGCGGCCACCGAGGTGGGCGGCCTCTTCGTCAAGGTCGATGTCACGAGGGAAGAGGACGTCCGGAACCTCTACGCCCAGACCAAGGAAACCTACGGCCGTGTTGACATCGCCTTCAACAACGCCGGGATCTCCCCCGCCAACGACGGCTCCATCCTGGACACCGGCATCGATGCCTGGCGCAGGGTCCAGGACGTGAACCTGACCTCGGTGTACTACTGCTGCAAGTACGCCATCCCCTACATGCAGGAACAAGGGAAGGGCTCCATCATCAACACCGCCTCGTTCGTGGCAGTCATGGGCGCAGCGACGTCGCAGATTTCCTACAGCGCATCCAAGGGCGGAGTGCTTTCCATGAGCCGGGAACTCGGCGTCGAATTCGCCCGGCAGGGCATCCGGGTCAATGCCCTGTGCCCCGGCCCGGTGAACACCCCGTTACTCAAGGAACTGTTTGCCAAGGATCCGGAAAAGGCGGCCCGCCGGCTGGTCCATGTGCCGCTGGGCCGCTTCGCGGAACCCGAGGAACTGGCTGCGGCCGTGACGTTCCTGGCCAGCGACGACGCCTCGTTCATCACCGCCTCTACCTTCCTGGTTGACGGCGGGATTTCCGGCGCGTACGTCACGCCGATCGATTGAACCCTGAGTACACGCCCGGAGTACAAGCATGGCGCTGAGGTGCCGGCCCGGATAGAACCCCGGCCGGCGCCTCCGTGCGCCTAGACGAACGCGGACTTCCCGGTCACGGCCCGGGCCACGATCAGCGAGTTGATCTCGTAGCTTCCCTCATAGGTGTAAAGGATTTCGGCGTCGCCGAAGAGTTTGCCCATCTCGTAGTCGCTGCTGATGCCGTTGCCGCCCAGAAGCGAGCGCCCCATCGCCACGGATGCCCGGGCCAGCCGGGTGGTGGTGGACTTGGCCATCGCGGCCTGGACCATCTCCAGCTTGCCGTCTTCCTGGACCCTGGCCAGCTGCGCCATCAGCGACAGCGAGGCAGAGGCGTTGCCCAGGATCTCGGCCAGCTGCTGCTGGATCAGCTGGAAGCGCGCCAGTTCCCTGCCGAACTGCTTGCGCTCCAGCGAGTAGGCACGCGCGACGTCGAACGCCGCCAGCTGGATGCCGGCGGCCTGCCAGCCCACCCAGGCGCGCGAATCACGGAGCAGCTCGTTGGCCTTGGAAAAGTCGGTGGCACCGGGGAGCAGGTTGGATTCCGGGATGCGGACCTCGTCGAGCACGATATCCGCATTCTGCATGATGCGCAGCCCGATCTTGTTCGCGATCTTCGTGGCCCGGTAGCCGGGCCGGTCCGTCTCCACGATGAAGCCCTTGATCTGCTGGTCCGCGACGTCCCGCGCCCAGACCAGGGCGAAGTCCGCGATGGTGCCGGCACCGATCCAGCGCTTGGCGCCGTTGATGACCCATTCGCCGTCGTCCAGCCGGGCAGTGGTGGCCAGGCCGCCGGCGATGTCCGAGCCGTGGTCCGGCTCCGTGAGGGCGAAAGCGCCGATCTGGGTGAAGGCGGTGAGCCCCGGCAGCCACCGCGCCTTCTGTTCCTCGGAGCCGAGCTGGTCGATCATGCCCACGATCAGCTCGTTGTGGATCCCCACGAGGGCCGAGAGCGACACATCGGCCCGGGCCACCTCGACGTACATGAGGCCTTTGAAGAGCTTGGAGGTGCCGTCGGTCTGCAGTCCTCCAAGGCCGTACTTTCCCAGCTCGGCGAGCAGACCGAAGGGGAACTCCTCGCGGTTCCAGTAGTCGATCGAGGCCGCACGGATGCGGGACTGGAGGAAGTCTCTGATTTCCTGGTAGCGGATCTGTTCATCCGGGGGCAGCAGGTCCACGATGTACATCAGGTCTGCTTCCGGGAAGGGCGGCTCCGCCGCACGCTTAACCGCTGTTCCATCCTCAGTGACCCTTTGTCCGCTGGCACGTCCTTGTGGCTGCACGGGCATGTATCCCTTCGTCATGGTCCGCTCAGGAACCTGGTCGGCTCTTCCAAACCCTTGGATGTCCTAGTATATTGCACAGTGATGGGGATCACTAGCGAATTGATGATTCCCGGGCAACGGCGCCGGGCCTGGAACGGCTGCGCCACCAGACGTCGAAAGGTGCACCATGACTGTTACTGAGGAATTCCGCGCCGCACGGGACCGCCTGCTTGACCTTCGCAAGGACTACGGCGCCGCCCGCAGCGAATTCGAATGGCCGCGCTTTGACGAGTTCAATTTCGCCCTGGACTGGTTCGACCAGATCGCGGCGGACCCGGCCAAGGCCGACAGGCCGGCCCTTGTGATCGTCGAACAGGACGGGACCGCCACACGGCGCAGCTACTCGGACCTCTCCCGCCGCTCCGCCCGGGTGGCCAACTGGCTGCGCGGCCAGGGCGTCCGCCGGGGCGACCGCATGATCATCATGCTGGGCAACCAGGTGGAACTCTGGGAACTTATGCTCGCCGGCATCAAACTGGGCATCGTCATGATCCCCACCACCACACTGATGGGTCCGGCGGACCTCAAGGACCGGGTGGAGCGCGGCGGAGCGAACTGGGCCGCCGTCGGAAGCGCGAATATCGCCAAGTTTGCCGAGGTCCCGGGCGACTACACTCTGATCGAAGTCGGCGACGGCGAGGCCGTTGGCACCGCGGCAGGTCAGACCACTGCCCTGCAGTACACCGGGTCCGCCGGCTCCGCCGAAGACTTCACCCCGGACGCCCCGACCCTGGCCGACGAAACCCTGCTGCTCTACTTCACCTCGGGGACCACCTCAAAAGCCAAGCTCGTGGAGCACACGCACACCTCCTACCCGGTGGGACACCTGTCCACCATGTTCTGGATCGGCATGGAACCGGGCGATGTGCACCTCAATGTGGCCTCGCCGGGCTGGGCCAAGCACGCCTGGTCCAACGTCTTCACCCCGTGGATCGCCGAGGCCTGCGTCTTCATCTACAACTACGAGCGTTTCGACGCCAAGGCCCTGATGGAACAGATGGACCGCGAATCGGTCACGAGCTTCTGCGCCCCGCCCACGGTCTGGCGGATGCTGATCCAAGCCGATCTGACCCTCTTGAAGAGCCCGCCCACCAAGGTGGTGTCCGCCGGCGAGCCGCTCAACGCCGAGGTCATTGACCAGGTCCAGCGCGCCTGGGGCCAGACCATCCGCGACGGCTTCGGCCAGACCGAGTCCACCGTGCAGATTGCCAACACCCCCGGCCAGGCGGTCAAGATCGGCGCGATGGGCATGCCTCTGCCGGGCTACGACGTGGTCCTGGTGGACCCGGCCACCGGTGCGGAGGGCGACGACGGCGAGCTCTGCCTGCGCCTCGATCCCCGCCCCGTCGGGCTGATGAAGGCATACTACGGCGACCCCGAAAAAACCGCGGACGCCTTCCGCGACGGCTACTACCACACCGGCGACATGGCGAGCCGGGACGAGCGCGGCATCATCACCTACGTGGGCCGCGGCGACGACGTCTTCAAGTCCTCCGACTACCGGCTGTCCCCGTTCGAGCTGGAAAGTGTGCTGATCGAGCACCCGGCAGTGGCGGAAGCCGCCGTCGTCCCCTCCCCCGACCCGCTCAAGCTTTCAGTGCCCAAGGCCTTTGTGGTCCTGGCCGCCGGGCACCAGGCCGGCCCGGAACTGGCCGAGGACATCCTGCGGTACTGCCGCGACCATCTGGCCCCGTTCAAACGGATCCGCCGGCTGGAATTCGCCGAACTGCCCAAAACCATCTCGGGCAAGATCCGGCGGGTGGAACTGCGCCACAGCGAGGAACTGCGCCACGGCGGCGGGGCCGTTCCGGCAGGCCTCGGCACGGAATACTCCGAAGCGGACTTCCCGGCGCTGAAGAGCCCGTCGGTTCCGCAGCCGGAAAAGCTGGGCTGATCCTCATGAAGCCTGAAACAAGCAGGGGGTGCCGTGCCTACGCCGCTGCCGCGTGATCCGATTGCCGACGCGAGGCTGAACTGGGAGCGGCACGGCTGGTCCGACGTCGCCGCGCCGATGGCTGCCATCACCGCCATCATGCGGACGCAGCAGATTCTGCTGGCCCGGATTGAAGGCGTCCTGAAACCGTTCGGGTTGACGTTTGCCCGCTACGAGCTGCTGGCTCTGCTGAGCTTCGCCCGCGGCGGTGCGCTGCCCATGAATAAGGCGAGTGCGCTCTTGCAGGTCCATCCCACCTCGGTGACCAACGCCGTCGACCGGCTTGAAGGGGCGGGGCTGGTGCTCCGCTCCCCGCATCCTACGGACGGGCGCACCACGCTGATTGAGCTCACCCCCGAGGGGCGTACGCTGGCTAAAAGGGCGACGGCGGTGCTGAACTCGGAGGTCTTTGGCCAGTCCGGCTTCGCGGCGCAGGACGTCGACCAGCTGATCGGAATCCTGGGGACCTTCCGGCGCAACGCCGGGGACTTCAGCGGCTGAGCTTCGGCGTCCGGACGCCAGCGCCCGGCTCGCCCGGCTCGCCCGGCCGAAGCGACCGAGCTTCAGCGCCGGACGCCAGCAGCTCAACGAGACTGACGGCCTGCCACACTGCGGTGGCGGGCTTCCGCGGCACCAGGAGAGGACTCATGGAGCCAAACGCCTATTCCCGCCCCGACGACCGGGAACTGCTCCGCGCCTCGCTGCGCCTGCTGTCCGGCAGGTTCCGGCCCGCCGTGCTGTTCGCCGGCCTGGCCAGCGGCAACTCGCTTCAGCTGACCGATTTCCTCGGCACCGCAACATCCAGCCTGCACCAGATGGTGGTGGTACCGGGGACGGGACTCGGCGGCCGGGTGTTCACCCAGCGCCGGCCGTTCCTTGTGCCGGACTACATCGCCTCCGAGGGCATCACGCATGAATACGATCTGGCGGTCAGCCGGGAGCGGCTTACCTCGATGGTGGCCGTCCCGGTGGTTGTCCGGGGCGAGGCACGCGCGGTGCTGTACATCGCTAGCCGGGACCGTGCGCCGCTGGGCGAAAACGCCCTGCGGGAGGCCATGGACTCGGCCGCGGAGATCGCGGCGGAACTGCTCGTCCGGGACGAGGTGGACCGCCGCGTGTCAATCATCGACGGGGTCCGGGCCGAACCCGCCCTGGTCCGAGACCGGAGCTGGCTGGAACACGTCAGGGAAGCCCACGCCCAGCTGCGGTCGCTGGCCGGAACAGTCGCCGATCCCGAGCTGGCCCGGCAGCTGGACCTGATCGGCAACCATCTGGCTCCGCCCCCCGCAGACGGTATCCATCCGGCCGCCAGGCTGGCCCGCCGCGAACTCGATGTGCTGGCGCAGCTTGCCCTGGGCTGTTCGTACCAGGAAACGGCGGACCGCCTGGGCCTGAAGGCGGTGACGGTGAAGAGCTACCTGCAGAACGCCATGGCCAAGCTGTCCGCCCACAACCGGCTCGAGGCCGTGTCCGCGGCCCGGCGCCTGGGACTCATTCCGTGAACTGGGGCTGCCGGGACAGCCCGGCAGCTGCGCCGGCTATCCGGCCAGAGACCGTCCAACGGTTCCATTTTCCATGACCTCTGGCGGGTGCTGCGGGCGGCCCGTTCCAGGTCCAGCACGCGCCTCTTGCGGTTGTCGATGACCGTCCTGCCGGCCCTGAAGTTCAGGTCAACGTAGCGTCCGGACGCGAAGCGCCCCTGACAAACTGGCGAAGAAACCGGGATTCAGGACGAGGGGTCCAGATATACCAGCCACCACACGTTAGCGGACCAGCCGCCGGCTATGCCCTCGGTCCTTGGTGGGCTGTTCGTGGTGTGCATCTTTGTCGAGTTGCTTTACGCTGTCCGTGTGACGTCTGAAGGAGCGGCGGGTCTTAGTTAAGCTGTTTCTGATCGCGGGCGACCTCGCCTCCGTCAAGGAGGCAATCGGGATGTCGGTGAAAGCGGCGAACACTTTCACCGGCCAGGGCCGAAGTTTCGCGAGGGCAATGGTTGAGGTTCTCGGCGCCGTCGTCCCGGCTTTGGCCATCGCCGCGGTTTTGCTCCGCCGCGGATTGTCGGGCCCTTTTCGATACATCGCTGCCGCCAGCCACGCCGTACCCAACGCAACCCAACCCGCGAGCCTTGACCTTTGCCTGAACGGAAACGCGACATGACGAAACCAGGATCCCGGAAGTCAATGCGTGATGGCCCCTCAGGAGCCGATGCTTCGATGATCGATGCTTCCCGGGCCGGCGCGCCAGAGCGCGTGCACGAATCTTTTGCCCGGCCGGCCGCCGAGGTGCTCGCGGAGCTGGGCTCAACCCATCAGGGCCTCAGCGCCAGTGCCGCAGAGCAGCGTCTGGCCGATTACGGCCCGAACCGGCTGGCTGTGGCGCCCGTGAGGAACCCGGTGCTGCGGTTTTTGGGCCACTTCAATGACGTGCTCATCTATGTGCTGCTGGCCTCGGCCGTGCTGAAACTGATTTTCAGAGACTGGATCGATGCCGCGGTGATCATTGCTGTTGCCGTGATCAACGCCGTGATCGGGTTCTTGCAGGAGGGCCGGGCGGAGAAAGCCCTCGACGCTATTCGCAAGATGCTCTCCCTTCATGCCCAGGTCCGACGCGACGGGGTGTGGGTTGACCTGAACGCGGAAGCGATTGTTCCCGGCGACATTGTGCGGGTCAAGTCCGGTGACAAAGTGCCCGCCGACATTCGGCTCGTAGAGGCAACCAACCTGCGCGTGGAAGAGTCCGCCCTTACCGGTGAGTCAGTTCCCGCCGATAAGAAGACCAGCCCGGTGCCGGCGGACGCTGGCATTGGCGACCGGCACAGCATGATCTTCTCGGGTACCATCGTCGCTGCCGGCCGCGGGACCGGGGTTGTTACGGCCACTGCCGCCGACACCGAGATCGGGCGCATCCAGACCTTAATCTCCGGGGTGCAGAGCCTGGACACACCGCTCACCAGGCAGCTTGACTCCTTCGGGAAGAAGCTGTCGCTCCTTATCGTCGGCGTCGCCGCGATTATGCTCGCGATTGGTCGTCTCCTGCACGATCAAGACGGAAATGATCTCCTGTCGGCGGCTATTGGGTTCGCGGTCGCGGCCATCCCCGAGGGACTTCCGGCACTGGTCACCATCACACTCGCCCTGGGCGTGCACCAGATGGCTAACCGGCGGGGCATCGTCCGCAACCTGACCGCGGTCGAGACGCTCGGCTCGGTCACCACCGTCTGCTCCGACAAAACCGGCACGCTCACCCGCAACGAAATGACAGTCCGCATCGCCGTCACCCGGCAGGCGCCGTACCCGGTCTCCGGCGTCGGTTACGAGCCCGCCGGCTCGATCACCTTCAACGGCGAAACCGCCACACTCGGCGGCCACCCCGATCTGGACGGACTCGTCACGGTTATGGCGGTGTGCAATGACGCCCGCGTCATGGAGGAGGGCGGCCACTGGCGGGTCGTCGGCGAACCGACCGAGGGCGCACTGCGAACGCTCGCGCTGAAGGCCGGATTTGATTCCGCCGCACACGAGCGGGTCGCCGTCGTGCCGTTCGAGTCCGACAGTAAGTTCATGGCCACGCTGAACCGAACCCGCGACGGGCAGTTGGGAATTTTCCTCAAGGGCGCCCCGGACGTGTTGCTCGGCCGCAGCAGCCACCAGCTCTGCGCCGACGGGCAGCGGGAGCCGCTCGATACAGATTTCTGGAATACGTGTGTCGATGATCTCAGCGCGCAGGGCCTGCGCGTGCTGGCCGCCGCCAGCGCTGCCGCTCCCGACGGTAAAGCCGCTCTGAACGCCGGGGACGTTGACGACGGGATGCTGTTCCTTGGTGTGGTCGGTATCGTTGATCCTCCCCGGCCGGAGGCGATCGAGGCGATCGCCTCCATGCACGCCGCCGGCATCCGCGTGAAAATGATTACCGGCGACCATGCCGGCACTGCACGGGCAATCAGCCGGGAAATGGGAATCACCGATACCGCGCACTCACGGGTGATAACCGGCGCCGAGCTGGAGGCCATGAGCCAGGACCGACTCATCCGGGTGGTGCGCGACGTCGACGTCTATGCGCGGACCAGTCCCGAACACAAACTCCGTATCGTCAAGGCGCTGCAAGCCCACAAGGAGATCGTCGCGATGACCGGCGACGGTGTCAACGACGCACCCGCCCTCACCCGCGCAGACGTCGGCGTGGCCATGGGGATCAAGGGCACGGAGGCGACTAAGGAGGCGGCCGATATCGTCCTCGCTGACGATAACTTCGCAACCATTGAGCGTGCCGTCAAAGAGGGGCGGCGCATCCGCGACAACCTGCAGAAGTCCATTGTCTTTCTCCTGCCCACCACGGCAGCCCAGTCGATGGTCATCCTTGTCGCCGTGTTATTCGGATTCACTTTGCCGCTCCAACCGACGCAGATCCTCTGGATCAACTTGATCACCGCGATCACCCTCTCGCTTGCCCTCGCCTATGAGCCTGCCGAGCCCGGACTGATGCTGCGCCGGCCGCTCAAACCGGGCGGATCCCTCCTGGGCCGGGCATACCTGGGACGAATCGTCTGGGTAGCGGTGCTCATCAGCGGCGCCACCACGGCAGTGTTCTTTATCGAGCGCGCTGCCGGCGCTTCCTTGGCAGCGGCACAAACAACCGCGGTGACCATGCTCGCTCTCAGTCAACTCGCCTACCTATTCAACTCACGCTTCGTACATGCCTCCAGCCTCAACGTGGCGGTGCTGCGCGGAAACCCGGTGATTTGGATCTGCGCCGGTGCGCTCCTGGCATTGCAGCTGGCCTTTGTCTATGCTCCGTTCATGAACCTCTGGTTCCACTCAGCCCCGATCGGGCTGCGTGAGTGGGGTTACACGCTCGGCCTGTCGGTCGCGATATTCCTGCTCATTGAGACGGGCAAGGCAATCGAACGGGTGAATGAGCGCCGGCACCTGTGACCACTCCGAAACACTCCGACACTTCCGCCCCCGAGCTACTCCGGTGCAGATTTGACCGAAAGAAATCCATTCATGAACTCGCCGCATAATCTCGTGTCCACAAGAGCGGGGATACTCCAAAGAGACAAGGGACCATCATGATTGAATCAAGCCCACTCCAGGCCCGACGCGCCTCCGCACGCCTCGGCGCGGAGAAGATGACCATGAGGGGCAGGAAGCCCGGGACGCGGGGCGAACTGACGAGCGGGCAGCAGGCTGCGGTCCTGGCCTTGGCCTCGGTGCAGTTGTCGCTGGCCACCACCGCTTGGGCGGATCTGGCTACCCGCCCCGCCCCGCAGGTCAACGGCCGCAAAAGGGTATGGGCAGCGGTCATCGCCGTGAACTTCGTGGGCCCCGTGCTTTACTTCACGCAGGGAATCCGCCGCTGAGAGGATGCACGAGATGGCGATGACCTTTTTGCGGCCGAAGCGGCCCGGGAGGATGCCAGAGGCCTGGGTGGCGGCGACGACAAACAGCGAGGCAACGATGCCGGCGCCGGGGCCCGTGCCCGTGCCCGGAGGCTAGCGGGTGGAAGGACGTGCGCCTGCTGCGTTTTTAGCTGCCCGGATGTGTTGTCGCATGATCACTTCTGCCCACTCACCGTCCCGTGCCTCTGCTGCCGCAACCAGCTCGGCATGGTGCAGCATGCTTCTTTTCAGGGCCTCCGGACTGTAAATTCGGAAAGTATGCGCGACCAATGCTGGCCTCATGACCGCCTGCAGCGCCATGGCGAAATGCCGGTTACCGCACTGTTCGACGAATATTCCGTGAAAGGGGCTATTTAGTGCGTTTAGTTCACTGAGTTTTCCTGCGGCTACAGCTTCTTCCATCCGGGCCGAAAGCGCTGCCAGGTGGGCGACATCGTCGTTGTCCAGACGCGGTACGGCCAGCCGGGCCGCGTGGGGTTCGAATCCGGCGCGGACATCGTAGAGTTCCGTCACGTCCTCCGGCGAAAAGGAAAAAATTTGTGCACCCTTGTTCCGACTTATTTCGACCAGACCCTCCGCGGCCAGCCGGTTCAAGGCCTCGCGTACAGGGGTGCGGCTGACGCCCATACGCTCCGCGAGGGACGTTTCCCGAAGCCAGGTTCCGGCGGGTAGCTCACCCGCGACGATGATTGAGCGCAGTTGTGCGTAGGCTGTCTCGTCTGCTTTGTGTGTCTCTTCCCCGGGCCCGGACATTGCGGCTTTGTCCATTTCCGGTACCGGTTCCCCGGTCAGCGGTTCAGCCATTTGCGGCCAGTGGGCTGCCGCAAGATCGGCGCGGGTCCCGCCGCGGGATACGAAAGATGCCGACGGACGGCCTGTGAGCTCTGTTATCTTGTCGGAGACCCTCATGTATTTCACCAGGTCGATGCCGCGTTCTATCCCGAGACCATCGCACAGATGGATCAGGTCCTCTAACGCCACATTGCCGAGGACGGACGGGTCGCCCGGGAACCACATGTCCCCGCCGAGTCCCCCAAAGGACTCCTCCAGCCACGTGGCTCCGGCCATCATGGATGCCAGCGCGTTGGCCGGAGCGAATCCGTTGCGGTTGTGGAGGTGCACTCCTAGGTCCAGTTGCGGATAAAGCTGCCGCACCTCGGCAACGCCTTCGTACATTTCTGCGGGTTGCTCCTCCCCGGAAGTTGCTGCGAGGTACACACCGCCGGCGCCTGCATCGGCCACGGCCTCGACCACGCGCGGTCGTTCCTCCCGCGTGACCGTGCCCCGTGCAGGTGCAAAGTATGCGCACGCAACGGCTACAAGGAGTCTGGTGCCAACCGACTGCGCCAAGTCCCCGATCTTTGCGAGGTCAGCCAGAACTTCGTTCACTGTGAGGCCTTGGTTTCGCATGCTCACCTCGTCGTCTGCGGAAACGACGACGACGAGCTCGTCCAGCCCGCAATCTGCCGCTCGTTGCGCACCGCGCAGATTCGGGACCAGACCTCTGTAGACAACGCCGGGCTGGCGCGGCACGGCGGCCATTACCTCGGCCGCGTCGGCCAGTTGCGGCAATACCCTGGGGTGGGCGAAAGACACAGCCTCGTTCCCTGACGCCTGCATCTATCAGCATGTGAATCAGTTCGATCTTGTCCTCGGTGGGAACGGTTTCATTGACCGACTGAAGGCCATCGCGCAGTCCCACCTCGACATGCCGTATGGAGGAGGGCAGGTTTAGAATACTCATGCCAGCCCCTTTTCACGCAGGATCGTCAACTCGGCGTCCGTGATTCCGATCTCGGCGAGAACTTCCCCGCTGCGCTGGCCGAGTTTTGGGCCTGGCCAGCGGACCGAGGACGGCAAGGCCGTGTCAGCGACGCGGCGTCTCGGACTCATTCCGCGAAAAGGGGCTGCCGGATCACCGGCAGCCCCACCCCCAATCACGGTTCGCTCACTCTCGAATCCCCTACTCTTGAATCCCCCGGTGCCGAATCCCTCAGCGCCGGGAGACGGACTCGGACGCTCCCTTTCCGCCTTCGGCCTGCTCCGGAACGACCTGGTGGCTGCCGTCCTCCAGCGCATGCTTTTCTCGGTTGGGCAGTGCCAGGGTGCACAGCACGCTGAACACGCCGATCCCGGCGAGCAGGTACCCGACGGACCAGGCCCCGGACGTGCCGGCCAGCTGGGCCGCCACGAGCGGGACAATGCCACCGCCGATGACGCCGGCAAGGTTGTATCCCATGCCCGCACCGGTGTAGCGGTAACGGGTTTCGAAGAGCTCGGGAAGCAGTGCGCCGGCCGGACCATAGGCGATGGCGAAGATCACCAGAGTGACGGTCAGCCCGATGCCGAAGGCGAAGACAGTGTTCGCGCTGAGGATCGGGAAGAGCGCCAGGGACCACGGCACGGCGAGGATACAGGAGGTGGCGATGACCTTCTTGCGGCCGAAGCGGTCCGAGAGGATGCCCGAGGCCAGGGTGGCGGCGGCGACAAACAGCGAGGCAACGATGCCGGTGCTCAGCACTTCCACGCGGCTCAGCTGCATGCCGGTGGGGCTGGTGGCATAGCTGGTCAGGTAGGCGGTGCCAATGTAGAAGAAAGCGAAAAGAAGGGTCAAGGAGCCGCCGGCGAGCAGGATTTCGCGGGGCTGGCGCTTGATCGACTCGAGGATGGGTAGCCTGGTGGCCGTCCCGGTACTCTTCGCGGCATTCGCCGCCGCGTTCTTGAACACGGGGGTCTCCTCTATGCTCAGCCGGACCCACAGGCCCACGAGCACCAGCACGGCGCTGAGGATAAACGGAACCCGCCAGCCGATCGTGATGAAAGCCTCGGACTTGTCGCCGAGCGTGAGGTTGGTGATCAGGAACGTTCCACTGGCCAGGGCGAAGGCCATCGACGGGCCAAGCTGCGGGAAGGCTCCGAAGAGTCCGCGCTTGCCCTTGGGCGCGTATTCGGCCACGAGGAGCGTGGCCCCGGCCCACTCGCCGCCCACGGCCAGGCCCTGGACGAAGCGGAGCACCACCAGGAGGATAGGGGCTGCAACGCCGATCGTGCTGGCATCCGGGATGAACCCGATCATCACGGTGGCGATGCCCATCATCAGCAGCGTGGTGATGAGGGTCTTTTTCCGGCCGATCCGGTCACCGTAGTGGCCGAAGATGATGGCGCCGATGGGACGGGCGAAGAAGGCGACGGCGAACGTGCCGAACGACGCGATGGTTCCGGCCGCGGCGCCGAGTGCCGGGAAGAAAACCACCGGAAAGACCAGGGCGGCGGCGGTGCCGTAGATGAAGAAGTCGTAGAACTCGATGGTGGTTCCGGCGGCACTCGCGAAGGCAACCTTTCGCAGGGTCCTGCGGCTCGGCGGCGCTTGCAGTCCGGCCGGCGAAGTCGGTGAAACTGAGGTCATGGCAATCTCCCTTGATGTCGACCCTGGTACACGGTTGTGTGACTCAGCTCACCGTAACGAAAAGCGTGGACATCCAACTACCTCCAAAAAGAGGTAGTCCCCAAAAAAGCGGGAGACCGTCGGTGCCGTAGCAATCGTCGGGCAGGCCTCAGCGCGGCGGTTCCGGCCTGGCGACGCGCAAAAGTCCTGGCGCTGCTGGTATTCCAGTAGCGCCAGGACTTTCGCGCGTCGCAGGATCTTTTGCGCGTCGCAGGAACGATTGCGCGTCGTTGCGCCTAGCGGTGGGTGAACTCCGGCTGGCGCTTCTCGCTGAAGGCCGCCATGCCTTCCTTCTGGTCCTCCGTGGCGAACAAAGAATGGAACACGCGCCGTTCGAAGAGCACGCCCTGGGCCAGGCCGGTCTCGAAGGCCGCGTTGACCGCCTCCTTGGCCACCATCGCCACCGGCTTGGACTTGGCGGCGATGACCCCGGCGGCCTTCAGCGCTTCCTCGACCACGTCCGCGGCCGGCACCACCCGGGATACCAGGCCCGAGCGCTCGGCTTCCTCCGCGCCCATGAACCGTCCGGTCAGGATCATGTCCATGGCCTTGGCCTTGCCCACCGCACGGGTGAGGCGCTGCGAGCCGCCCATCCCGGGCAGCACGCCCAGGTTGATTTCCGGCTGGCCGAACTTCGCGTTGTCCCCGGCGATGATGAAGTCGCACATCATGGCGAGTTCGCAGCCGCCGCCGAGGGCGAAGCCGGACACGGCCGCAACCACGGGGATGCGCAGCCGGGTGAAGTCCTCCCAGCCACGGAACCAGTCGGCCGCGTACATGTCCATGTAGCCCTTGGACTGCATTTCCTTGATATCGGCGCCGGCCGCGAAGGCCTTGGCGGAACCGGTGACCACCACCGCGCCCACCTCAGGATCCGTATCCATGGCGGTGACGGCAGCCACGAGTTCGTCCATGGTGGCCTTGTTCAGGGCGTTCAGCGCCTCGGGCCGGTTAAGCGTCACGAGGCCTACCCGGCCGCGTCGCTCCACCAGAATGTTTGCGTAGTCGGTCATGCGTGTCCCCTCAGCTGATGCTCGGATGTGCCTGATATTCGGATGTGCCTGATGGCATCGATGCCCGGATGCGCCTGAGATCTCGGACGCACCTGGTGTGCAGACTGCCCTAGTGTTCGGACTTGTCCCGGATGTCGGTGATGATGCCGGAAAAGTCCCGGCCGGCACCGCCTTCCGCCGCAAAGCTACCGTAAATTTCGGCGGCCAGCGGCCCCAGCCGGGCCGCCACTCCGGTGCTTTCGAGGGCGTTTAGCGCCAACTTAAGGTCCTTGGCCATCAGGGCGCCCGCGAAGCCGGGCTGGTAGTCCCGGTTGGCGGGGCTCGTGGGGACCGGTCCCGGCACGGGGCAGTTGGTGGTCAGCGCCCAGCACTGTCCGGAGGCCGCGGAGGCGACGTCGAACAGGGCCTGATGCGTCAGCCCCAGCTTCTCGCCGAGCACAAAAGCCTCGCTCACGGCGATCATCGACACGCCGAGGATCATGTTGTTGCAGATCTTCGCGGCCTGCCCGGCGCCGTGCTCGCCGCAGTGGACCACACGCCTGCCCATGACCCCGAGCATCGGTTTGACCGCCTCGAAGTCTTCCGGATGCGCCCCCACCATAAACGTCAGGGTGCCCGCCTCGGCACCGACGACGCCGCCGGAGACCGGCGCATCGACGGCCCGGTGGCCCGCCGCGACGGCAAGGCCGGCTGCCTCGCGGGCCTCGTCCACGTTGATCGTGGAGCAGTCGAGGAAAAGCGTTCCCGGCGACGCAATGTCCAGCAGGCCTGGCTGGGCGGGCTGTCCCGGCTGGCCGGGGGTGCCGCGGTAGGCGTCCAGCAGGTGCTTGCCGCTGGGCAGCATGGTCAGGACAACGGCTGCCCCCGCTACAGCCCCGGCGGCTGTGCCGGCGGTGGCAATGCCGTGCGCACGGGCGGTCTCCAGTGCCGCCGGCACCACGTCAAAGCCGGTGACGGTGTAGCCGGCGTTAACGAGGTTGACCGCCATGGGACCGCCCATGTGGCCGAGGCCCAGGAACGCGATGGTGCCCGCCGTGGCCCCGGGCCCAGACAGCCCAGTGGGTGATTCGGACGGTGACTCAGACATTGTCGCGCTCCTTCGAAAGCTTCAGTTCACGGGCGCCCAGCGGCGCAAAGTAGGACTCGACGTCGTCCCGGCTGACCTCCGCCAGGCTGGCCGGCTGCCAGCGCGGGTTGCGGTCTTTGTCCACCACCTGGGCGCGGATGCCCTCGCGGAAATCGGGGCCGGCGAGGAAGCGCAGGCCCACCCGGTACTCCTGTTCGAGGGCTTCCTCAAGGCTCAGCCCGCGGACGCGGCGCAGGGATTCCAGCGCCACCTTCACGGCGGTCGGCGACTTGGCAACGATCGTGTCGGCCGCTTCGGCTGCCTCCCCTCCGCTCTCCCCGCCAAAGGCCCGCAGCCGGCGCAGGATCTCCTCGGCGTCGTCGGCCGAGTAGCACGCGTCAATCCACCCGCTCTGTGCCGCCAGAACGGACGGCGGGGCAGTTTCGGTGAAGCGCGCGACGGCGGCGTCCGCCGGCTCGCTCTCGAGCGCCCCGGCGAGCTCCGCGAGCCGCCCGGACGGCACAAAGCGGTCCGCGAAGCCCAGGAACAGCGCGTCGGCGCCGCTCAAGTGCGCGCCGGTCAGGGCGGCGTGGGTGCCGGACTCCCCGGGCGAGCGTGCGAGCAGCAGGGTGCCGCCGACGTCGGGCACCAAACCGATGGTTGTTTCCGGCATCCCCATCCGGGTGCGTTCGGTGACAATCCGGACCGAACCGTGCGCCGAGATCCCCACGCCGCCGCCGAGGACCAGTCCGTCCATGAACGCCACATACGGCTTGGGATAGCCAGCGATGAGGGAGTTCAGCCGGTATTCCTCCGCCCAGAAGCCAGCCGTCGCATCACCGCCGTCGAGCATGTCCCGGTAGATGGCCACAATGTCACCGCCGGCGCACAGCCCCCGCTCGCCGGCGCCGCGGACCAGAACCGCCGCCACGGCGTCGTCGTCGGCCCAGAGCGTGAGCTGCTCCAGCATGGCCGAAGCCATGCCCGCGGTGAGCGCGTTGACGGCCTTGGGCCGGTTGAGCGTGACGACGCCGAGCCGGCCGCGCTTTTCAAACAGCACTTCAGCGGCCAGCACTTCAGCGGCGGGGGCTTCCCCGGAGTGCGTCCCGGTCATCAGCTGCCTTCCGGCATCACGAAGCTGGTGCCGCTGCGGATGCCCGATGGCCAGCGGGTGGTGACCGTCTTGGTCTTGGTGTAGAAGCGGAATGCGTCGGCGCCGTGCTGGTTGAGGTCGCCGAAGCCGGACGCCTTCCAGCCGCCGAAGGTGTAGTACGCGATCGGCACCGGGATGGGCACGTTGATGCCCACCATGCCCACCTGGACCCGGCTGGCGAAGTCCCGGGCGGAGTCGCCGTCGCGCGTAAAGATGGCCACGCCGTTGCCGAACTCATGCTCGCTGCACAGGCGCAGCGCCTCGTCGTAGTCTTCGGCGCGGAGCACGCTCAGCACCGGGCCGAAGATCTCTTCCTTGTAGATCGTCATGTCCTTGGTGACGTTGTCGAAGAGCGTGGGGCCCACCCAGAAGCCGCCCTCATAGCCCTCGACCTTGAGGCCGCGGCCGTCGGTCAGCAGGCTGGCGCCCTGGTCGACGCCGGCCTGGATGTAGCCTTCGATCCGTTCCTTGGCGGACGCCGCGACGACCGGCCCGAAGTCCGAATCCTTGGCCAGGCTGTGGCCCACCTTGAGGTCCGCGATCCGTTCCAGCAGCTTGGCAACGAGGGCGTCGGCGGTGGCCTTGCCGACAGGGACTGCCACCGAGATGGCCATGCAGCGTTCCCCGGCGGAGCCGAAGCCGGCGCCCATCAGGGCATCCGCGGCCATGTCCAGGTCCGCGTCCGGCATGATCACCATGTGATTCTTGGCGCCGCCGAAGCACTGGGCACGTTTGCCGTTGGCGGCGGCCGTGGCGTAGATGTACTGGGCGATGGGCGTGGAGCCGACAAATCCGATGGCCTGGACCCGGGAGTCCTCCAGCAGCGCGTCGACTGCTTCCTTGTCGCCGTTGACCACGTTGAATACGCCATCCGGCAGTCCCGCCTCGGTGAAGAGTTCGGCGAGGCGGAGCGGCACGGAGGGGTCCCGCTCGGAGGGCTTGAGGATGAAGGAGTTGCCCGCGGCGAGCGCCGGGCCGGACTTCCAGAGCGGGATCATGGCCGGGAAATTGAAGGGCGTGATACCGGCAACGACGCCGAGGGGCTGGCGCAGCGAGTGGACGTCGACGCCGGTTCCGGCGCTGTCCGAGAACTCGCCCTTGAGCAGGTGCGGGGCTCCTGCGGCGAATTCCACCACCTCGATACCGCGCTGGATGTCACCCTTGGCATCCAGGAAGGTCTTGCCATGCTCCGAGGACAGCAGCGTGGCGAGTTCGTCGAGGTTCTGGTTGACCAGGTCCACGAACTTGAGCAGCACACGGCCACGGCGCTGCGGGTTCATGGCAGCCCAGGCCAGCTGGCCCTTCTCCGCGCTGGCGATCACGTTGCGGACCTCCTCGACGCTGGCCAGCGGGACCCTGGCCTGGACCTCGCCGGTGCAGGGATCGTAGACATCGCTGAAGCGCCCCGAGGTGCCGTCAACATGCTGTCCGTCGATGTAGTGGCTGAGCTCACGAACCATGGTGGAATGCTCCTTTGCATTGTGATTGCCTGCAGTGTGATTGCCGCGGTGACGGCCGGACCGTCTGTGACCCACGCCATCTCCCTGCTGAATATACTCGGACTTCCTACTAATTTCCAGAGGGACTGCCCGGGCCGGGCAGCGTCGTCGTCCAGCCAAGTTCGGTAAGTTAGGGGTGTGAAGATTGCTACCTGGAATGTGAACTCGCTGCGTGCCCGTGCCGACCGTGTCGAAGCCTGGCTTCAGCGCACCGACTGTGATGTCCTGGCCATCCAGGAAACCAAGTGCAAGGACGAGAACTTTCCCTGGGAATTGTTCGAGAACATGGGCTACGAGGTGGCGCACTTCGGCCTGAGCCAATGGAACGGCGTGGCAATCGCCTCCCGGGTGGGACTCGACGACGTCGAACGCACCTTCATGGACCAGCCCGTCTTCGGCAAGAACGGCAAGGACGCCGTGCAGGAGGCCCGCGCCATCGGCGCCACATGCGGCGGCGTCCGGGTCTGGAGCCTCTATGTCCCCAACGGCCGGGCGCTCGACGACGAGCACATGCCGTACAAGCTCAACTGGCTGAACACGCTGAGATCCCATGCCGAGGGCTGGGTCAAGGACGAACCCCAGGCGCAGATCGCGCTGATGGGCGACTGGAATATCGCCCCGCGCGACGAGGATGTCTGGGACATCGACTATTTCCGTGCCGAGGGCCTCACCCACGTCAGCGAGCCGGAACGGAAAGCCTTCCGCGCCTTCGAAGACGCCGGATTCCAGGACGTTGTCCGCCCCCGCACCCCGGGCCCCGGGGTCTACACCTACTGGGACTACACCCAGCTGCGCTTCCCCAAGAAGGAAGGCATGCGGATCGACTTCGTCCTCGCCTCCCCCGCGTTGGCCGCCCGCGTCACCGGCGCGTCGATCGACCGCGAGGAACGCAAGGGCAAGGGCGCCTCCGACCATGCCCCCGTCATCGTGGAGCTGGGCGACTGATGACCGCTGGTCAGGGAAGCACCGTGATCCGATGACGGGGAACCTCTACCGGGGACAAGTCGGGCTGCCGTTTTCCTCGGCGCTGCGCATCTACGAGCCCCTGGCAGCGTTCCCGGCAGAACAGCAGGAGGCGCTGCGCACGGCGGGCGGCCGCAGCGCGTCGCGCGCCGCCGTCGAAAACGCCGAACTGCTGGCCTCCCTGGGCCGGGTCACCCGCTCCGGCGGGGATCCGTTCCCCACCGGGCGGACCGATCTGGTGCGCGTCGTCGGGTCCCCGCGTGGTGCGGCCGGCGCCCCGCCAGTGACCGCTGCCGGCGCGCCCATCGCCCCCAGTGCCGCCGACGGCGCCGGCTCCGACAGCACGCAGCCCGCCGAGGCCGGGCAGTCCGCGGGACTGCTGTATTGCCCGAGCCAGCTTGTCCTCCGGGCCGGTCTCGCGGCGAATGCCCTGCTGGAAGGAATTCATGCGCCCCTGGCGCAGCTGCTGATCCCTGAGGAGCAGCGATACCGGCACCAGGGACGCATCGACGAGGTGCGTGCGCACGCCGGACTGGGCCGCGTCCACACCCGCGCGTCCACCTGGGGCATCCCGTTCAGCTGGTTCTGCCTCTTCCAGGAGTCCGACCCCACCGAGGTAGTGGAATCCGACGGACATATCGTCACGGTGCGGGTCCGCGCGGCGATCGGCGAGGCCCTGGAGCGGGTCCGCTATGCGGTGGCCCATCTGACCCTCGCCGCGCCGGATCTGGACATGCTCGAGGACCTGACCCAGCTCACGGAATGGCTGGCGCTCTTCCACCCGGAGTCGGCGGTGGAACTGGACTACGGCGCCGTGGCGGACAAGGTCTACCCGGACGATTCCCCTCTGGACGTGAGGCTGGGGATAGAGTGCCTCGCCGAAGGCGACATGACCGGCGCGGCCGCCGCCTACCGCCGGCTGGCGTCCCGCTGGATCCCGATCCGGCAGCTCGCCCGCGCTTCCTGACCCTAGCCGGCGGCGTGCGACCGGCCGGCAGGCTGCCCGGCAACCGAGTCGTCGTCGTCCTTAATTCCGGAGGCAGTCCCGCCAGCAGACTGCCCGGCAATCCTCCCGACGGCGGGTGAGTCCGCGGCGCGGGGAGGCGCCGTCGTCCGCCGCACGATCAGCCAGTGCGGCGCGACCGTGGACCGCACGGCCCCGGCCACGCCGTCGAGCTCGTCCAGCAGCATCTTGGTGCCCAGTTCGGCCTGCTCGTCGGGCCGCTGCCCGACGGTGGTGAGTCCCATGGCTTCAGAAAAGTCGTGGTCGTCGATGCCGATCACCGAGAGGTCCTCCGGGACCCGGACACCGGCCTGAGCGGCTTCGAAAATGATCCCCATGGCCATCTCGTCCGAGGCGCAGAAGATGGCAGTGGGCTTCGGTCCCGGCCTGTCCCAGAGCCGATGGAAGGCCGCCTGACCGCTCGGGACGGTGAAGTCTCCGCATTCGTCCCACTCCGGCCGGACACTCAGCCCGGCTTCCGCCATGACGTCCTGAAAAGCCTTGATCCGGACCCTCGGGACGTCGAAGTTCAGGTCGGTTTCGTCGTCGCCATGCAGGAGGGCGATGTCCTGGTGTCCGAGGTCGATCAAGTGGCGGACCGCTGTGCAGGCGGCCGCATAGTCGTCAATGCCGATGTACGGGCATTCGTCCACATGTCCGCCCACGACGACGAGCGGGATGTCAATCTTCTGAAGGTGTTCGATTTCCTCATGGGTCAGCGCCATGCAGAGGACCAGCAGCGCGTCGATCTGCTTGTAGACCATGGTCTTGCTGAAAAGCCGCTCGCGGTTGCTGCCGTGTCCGCCCAGGTTGAAGAGGGACAGGTTATAATGCCGGCTGTGAAGTTCCCGATCCGCACCCTCGATGGCCTTGGAGAAGAACCAGCGGCTGACGAAAGGCGCCAGCACCCCGATCGTCTTGGTGCGCCCGGTGGCCAGCCCGGAGGCCGAGGAGGACGCCACGTATCCCAGATCCGCCGCAACGCCCAGGATTTTCTCCCTGGTGGCCGGCGACACCTGGGGCAAACCGCGGACCGCACGGGACACGGTGGCCGTTGAGACACCGGCCGCGGCGGCCACATCCTCGATGCTGACGCCCGAGTGGCCTCCCCGTTGTGCCCTATCCGTTGTCCGTGCCACCGTGTCCCCTTGTCGACTGAGCGCGGAGGCCATCCGGCCGTCCGCGGAACTGTGTCAGCTAGCCTCCCCGCGGCACGGCAGCTGTAACCCCCGGTCCTTACTTCTGCCTGGTCGCCGTCCGTTGGGGCAGGCGCCGGCGCAGCCGGATCATCCCGTACAGCGCCAGCACAGTGGCCAGCAGCCCGAGCGCCCAGCCAAGGGCCGGCTGGGCGGTCACCTCCATCCAGACGGTGCCCACCAGCAGCACCAGTGCCCAGAACCCGAGGAGTCCGATGATGATGTCGAAGTCCTCCCCCGAGCGCACGCGCCGGTGCTCGCTGCGGATTAGGCCGCGGCTTGGCTTGGCGCTCAAGGCCGCACCGTCATTTAACCGCGCCGGCCGTGAGGCCAGCAACGATCTTGCGTTGGAAGACCAAAACCAGGATCACCAACGGAATAGTGACGATAGTTCCGGCGGCCATGATGGCCGTGTAGGGAATCTGGTTGGGCTGGGCACCCGCGAAGCTGGCAATGGCCACCGTCACCGGCTGGGTCGCGTCACTCGAGAGCTGGCTGGCGATAAGGAACTCATTCCAGGAGGAGATGAATGCCAGGATCGCCGTCGTGAAAATGGCCGGCGCAGCCAGCGGCATGATCACCTTGCGGAACGCCTGCCCCTGGGTGCAGCCATCCACTCGGGCGGATTCCTCCAGCTCCCACGGCATCTCCCGGAAGAACGACGTCATGGTGTAAACCGTCAGCGGGAGGACGAAGGAGATGTTCGGAATGATCAGTGCCTGGTAGGTGCCGATCCAGCCGATATTGGTGAACAGCTGGAACAGCGGGGTGATGAGGGCGACGCCGGGGAACATGGACGCCCCCAGGATGAAGCCGAGCACCAAATACTTGAACCGGAAGTTCAACCGCGCCAGCGCGTATGCCGCGAAGACGCCGATCACCAGCGAGATGATGGTGACCACGACGCCGATGAACACGCTGTTGATCAGCGCCTGGCCGAAGCGGTTGCCGAAGGAAGTGTCGAAGGCGGTGTTGAAGTTATCCAGCGTGACATGGCTGGGCAGCAGTGAGGTGTCGTAGGTGAATCCGACATCCCTGAACGCCGTCACCACCATCCAGTAGGCCGGGGCCAGGCACCAGATAAGGATCACGGCGGCACTGATGTAGGTGCGGCCCTGCGCCCACTTCTCGCGGTTCTGGGCTACCTTGCGGCCACGGTCCTGCCGTGCTCGGAGTTCGGTCGCGGCGGTCATTTCTTCCCCTTACCGGTGCCGCCGCTTTGCTCCACAACATTCGCTCCGAGGAAACGGACGAAGATGAAGGCAACGACAAAGATGATGATGAACGTAATGGTGGACAGTGCCGCAGCGGCGTTGAAGCCTTGCCTGATCTGGTTGATCACCAGGATGGAGAGCGTGGTGGTGTTGTTCGCACCACCAGTGAGGATGTAGGGGAGGTCGAACATCCGCAGGGCATCGAGGGTCCGGAAGAGGATGGCCACCATCAGCGCCGGCTTCACCAGCGGCAGGGTGATCATGCGGAACCGCTGCCAGGCGGACGCGCCGTCCACCTTGGCCGCTTCGTAGACGTCGGCCGGGATCATTTGCAGGCCTGCCAGGATCAGCAGCGCCATGAACGGTGTGGTCTTCCACGTATCTGCGATGATAACGGCCCACTTGGCGGGCCATTCGCTGCCCGTCCAGAGGATGGTGGTGTTGAACAACTTGTTGGCGATGCCCTCGAAGGCGAAGATGAAGAGCCAGAGCTTGGCGGTCACGGCGGTGGGGATGGCCCACGGAACCAGAACGGCTGCCCGGACCAGGCTGCGGCCCTTGAAGGTTCGAGCCATGATGATAGCCATCCAGAAACCGAGCACAGTTTCCAGTGCCACGGTCACCACCGTGAAGAAGAACGTGGTGGCGGTCGCCGACCAGAACTGCGCACCAAGGGTTCCCGGCGGGCAGGCGACGGTTCCGCCGCCCGGAGCGGCACACTGTTGGGCAATCCAATTCACGTAGTTCGAGATGCCAGCCGGTCCGCCCGCGGTGAAGAGTCCCGTGACGGGGTCAAGGCCGGAGTCCTTCGAGAAGGACATGATGATGGCGCTGATAATCGGGTAAACGATCACGATCGCCAGCGCGATGATGGTCGGCGCAAGCAGCCACGAGGCCCATCGGCCCTGGCTGGCGACGCGGTTGTCCTCGCCCACGCCCTTCGGCGCACGGTGGACCGGGGCGCTGCCCGACGCCGGTGACTTAACCGGCGTCGGGCCCAATTCGGTTGCCATGGCTAGGCTACTGTCCCGCGCTAGCGGACTCGATGGACTTCTGCATGTCGGACAGTGCCGCGTCGACGGTCTTTTCGCCCTTGATCGCCGCGTAGGCATTTTCCTGGATGGCCTTGGTGACGGCCGGGTAGAACGGGGTGACGGGCCGCGGTACGGCGTTCTCGATCGAGGTCTTCAGAACCGGCAGGTACGGAAGCTTGGCCACCAGCGCCTGGTCGCCATAGAGGCTGGTCAGCACCGGAGCCAGTGAGCCCTGGGTGGCGAAGAACTTCTGGTTCTCCTCGTTGACGAGGAACTTGACGAAGTCCAGGGCCGTGGCCTTGTTCTTGGAGTAGACGCTGATGGCGGCGCTGTGTCCGCCGAGGGAGGAAGCGCCGGGACCGGACTTGCCCGGCAGCGCGGCCATCCCCAGAACGTCCTTGACCTTCGAGGATCCTTCCGTGGTAGCCAGGTTGTAGAGGTAGGGCCAGTTGCGGTGGAAGAGGAGCTTGCCGTCCTGGAAGGCCTGGCGTCCCTGCTCTTCCTGGAAGGTGATGCCCTCCTTGGGGATGTTGCCGTCGGCGTAGGCCTTGGCGAGGGCGCTCAGGCCCTCTTTGGCAGCCGGGCTGTTCAGGCTGGGCTTGCCGTCCTTGTCCAGCACGGAGCCATCGAAGGAGTTGATAGCCTCCGAGGCGTTGACGGTGAGGCCTTCGTACTTGGCGTACTGGCCCGCGAAGCAGCCCATATTGTTGGCCTTGGCGACGGAACACATGCCCATCATCTCGTCCCAGGTCTTGGGAGCCGTGGGGACGAGGTCCTTGCGGTAATACAGGATGCCGCCGTCGGACGACACCGGGGCCGCGTAGAGCGTCCCCTTGTAGGAAGCGCTGTCAACCGTCGGCTTCAGCATGGCAGCGGTATCCAGGGCCATCTTGTCCTTGAGCGGCTGCAGCCAGCCCTTGGCTGCGAACTCTGCAGTCCACACGACGTCAACACTTGCGACGTCGTAGTTGGCATTCTTGGCCTGGTAGTTCTGGACGAGGTCATCGTGCTGCTGGTCGGCCTGGTCCGTCTGCTCCTTGAACGTAACCTTCTCGTTCGGGTGGGCAGCGTTCCACTTTTCGATCAGCGGCCGGACGACGTTGCTGTTGTCCTTGCCCTGGACGTAGGTGATGGGCCCGCGGCCTTCGAGGCCCTGCGCGGCGTCGCCACCGGCGTTGCCACCTGTTGTTCCGCCGCCCCCTCCGCCACCACAGGCGGAGAGTGTGAGGGCTAGAACGCCTGCCGTGGCTACGGGAAGTAGGAATTTAGGGGTTTTCATGCTGGAGGCTCCTCGCTGAGTACCGGATAGAAAAACGGCGGTGCAGTTGGTGTGGTGACCATCACAATAGCGACTTGGCGGTGAGGAATGCAAGCGTTTACATGAAACCTTTATCGAAAGGAGATCGGCACCCTTCGGGCCGGCTCCCGCGCCAGTCCGCCATCATCTGCCTGGTCGCTGGGGCTGCGCGGGATACGGCAGAATGTGGCCGGGACCTCAGCACCGGGTCAGCGGACCCGCTCGGCCCGGCCGAACCTGGACCGTGCGCCGGCTGCGATGTGGATGAGCACGGGAGTGCGTTTCCCGATCACGGCGTCGAGCGCCTCCACGAGGCCGGACACCTCGGCTGCCAAAATATGGGGGGCTACGCCCTGGCGGGGCTGGACCCGGATTCTCAGGGCAGGCTCGCCACGGTATTCGTAGGTCGCGACGGTGGCTCCGGCCAGGTCCTGACGCTCAGCCAGCGCGGCCCGCAGCGCCTGCTCGGCCACGCCGCAGCCGATCCGGACGTTTCCGGGAACTTCGCCGGGGTCTTCTTCGCTGGCGAGCAGATTGGACCGCCCCTTACCCTGCTGGGCAGCCCACGCCACCATGGCGCCGATCACCGCGAGCAGCAGCACCGCCAGCACAATCCACAGCCAGCTCTCTGTCCGGCCCGGGAAGCGCGTGACTTCGAAGCCATCCCGCCAGTTGCTCCACACCCCGGCGGACCACGTCTGCCACCAACTGCCGACGGCCGGAACAACGGCCAGCAGGATCAGCAGGATTCCGATGGCGAGGAGCTTGACGCCGAGGATCCCGATCAGGATCCGGTTGAGGATTCTAGGGGTGCTGTTCATGCGCCGATCACTCCTGCCGAGGCGACGACAATCCGGATCTCCGGCATGGGGGAAGGCCCCATGCCCCGGAGCTCGTCCTGAACCGCGGCCAACACAGCAGCCTCGTCCAGGGGGATGCCGGAGGTGGGGCGGACGTTCACCACCACCCTTTGTCGGGACACAATCACCGTGACCTGCTCTTGCGTCACGTTGGTGGCCAGCCGCGCCCGGCGCGCGAGCGCGGAGGCGATCACTTCGTCGTCCACCACGACGGCGGCGCGGCGGTCCCAGAGCAGGTGGCGGGCCCGGCGTCCGGGCAGGACCGCATTGAGGAAGAAGAACAGGCCCAGCATGACGAGTACCGCGCCGGCAACGCCCAGCAGCAGGGGCGGGACACGCCCGGGGAGCGCTACGATCTGGTCGGCCGCAGTCTGCGGATCCACGAGCCACGGCGGCTGCCCGACGGCGCGGACCGCAGCTTCCAGGAGTGCATACACGCACAGCGCAATGACAAGAACGGCGGCGATAACGGATGCCTCGGCCCTCGACGAGCGGGTCTCACGTTTCAGGATCGACTCCATGCCTGCGTCGCCCCCTGCTCCGGCCGCGGGGGCTCCGGCCGCGGGGTCCGCTGGGACAGCGGATGCCGATTGCTTCGGTTGTTCCGCGTGCCCGCGTTCCGGATCGCGGCTCACCGGACCCGCCCCCCTTCGCTGACGCTTGCTCCGCTGATGCGGATGTCCACCCGGCTCAGCCGGGCGCCGCTCAATTCGGTCACCCGGCGCAGGATTTGAGCCTTGGCGGCCACGGCCCTGTCCCAGACGGAGCCGCCGAAGGCTGCGGTCCGTCCCGGATCCCGCAGCACGGCGGTCAACGGGGGCACGGTAATGGGTGCGACCAGAGACAAGGCCAGCAGGCCGTCGTCGTCGGACCACTCGGCCCGGACTTCCGGCGCCGTCACACCGAGCGCCTCCGCGGCGGCGGCCCGCGCCACGCTGGTCAGGGCCTGGGTGCTGATTCGGTTGTGTCCCGCCAGCGCGGCGCTGTGAACCACGGCCCCGGCCGTACCGCTCATGAGGAAGAACGCCGGCCAGTGAGGGCGTCGACCACGCTGCGCAGGTCCAGTTTCCCCTCCGCGGCGCGGCCCAGAACGGCCCCGATTCCCATGAACAGCAAGGCGCCGAGGAAACCCCAGACACCAAACTGGAAGGACATAAACGCCGCGAAGGCGCCTGCTGCGATCCCTACAACGGTCAGATTCACTGGATTGCCTCCCTCGCCGGCCGGGTTTCTCCGGGCTTAGCCGGACCCGGCACATAGACGTCATGGATCTCCACGTTGACCTCGATGACCTGGAGCCCCACGAGTTTCTCGACAGCCGCGTAAACCGCGGCCCGGATCTGGTCCGCCAGGGCGTGGAGGGGAGTGCCGTAGACCGCCACCAGATCGATATCCACGGCGACCTGGGTCTCACCCACTTCGGCGCGGACTCCGGCGGCGTGGTCCGAGCTGCCCACCGCGTCGCGGAAGGCCCCGAGGGCGCGTGACGGGCCCGATCCCAAGGAATAGACGCCCGGGACGGCGCGGGCGGCGATGCCGGCGACCTTCGCGACGGCGGCTTCGGAAATCACGGTGCGTCCGCCGCTGCCCGCCGGTGCGGCAGTGGGCTTCTCGGGAACGGAGCCCGCTACGGGCTGGGAATTCTGGTATTCCATAAGGCACTCCTCTTCTCTTGAGACCACCCTAGCGTCTGCCCCCGACAAGGTGGAGGCCTGGCGTTGGGAACGCCGCAGAGTCCGGTTCCGAGGAGGAACCCCGCGGCGGCCAGCGGCTGGCGGCTGGCGCTTTAGTTGCAGTTCGCGGCGAGCCAGCGCTGCACGGGGGCCATGGCATCCTGGAGCTTTCCGCTGGAAAAGACCGTCTGGTCCAACACCCCGGCGACAGCCGTCTGGCTGAGCGTGGCGAAGTCCGCCTTGATGCTGTCCGGGACCATCTCGGCCGTCCGGGCCAGTTCCGCCTTGGCCTCCTCCAGCTCAGCCGTTTTCCCCTGCGCCGCCGAGAGCGGCAGCAGCGTAGCGCCGGCAGCCTGTTCGGAGATCTTGGCACAGGCGGCGGCCGCCGTCGGGAAGTCGCCGTAGGGTCCGGAGGACTTGCTCGGAGCCGCCGCCGAGGAGGCGGAGGGAGCGGAAGTGGCGGACGCGGACGACGGCGTGCTGCCGGCTTCCGGCGCCGAACAGCCGGTAAGTGCCAGGGAGGCGAGGAGGACGCTGATGGTCAATGGGCGTGCAATATTTTTCAGGATCACGGTTAGAAATCACTTCTCCGGTTGAGATTGCACCGCCGGCCCGTTCAGGCTGCTGGCGGCCTTGGCGTTCTTTCCCCAGCGTGCGAGTCTAGACCGGTTCGCTCCTGCGCCCCCAACCATGCCCGCCGTCGAACTCCCATCGGTTGCTCCGTAACGGCCCTTTTGACCCGCCAGAAGGGCCGTTACGGAGCAACCGACGGGCCGCCGGTGCGGAAGTTGATTAGTTTGTGGGTGCCGTCGCAGTACGGCTTTAGGGCGGAGGCACCGCATCTGCAGAGGGCAACGGTCTTGCGTTGCCGCGGCACGGGATCCCCGGCCGGAGTGAGGACGTCAAAGTCGCCGCGGACCAGGATGGGTCCGTCCGGGCAGAGGAAGAGTGAGGCGCTGCCGGGGTTTGGCTGGGTGTCCTTCATGGCTGTTTCCGATCAGAGTTAGGGGAGGGAACGGGCGGATCTTGCCTGCATGCCGGAGCCGTCGCCCGGCCTCGGAATGCGCGCCGGATTCAGGGCGGGTTCCCGCATATGGCACTCCTCCGGCCGGCCTTGGGGCAGAATGTACTCCTCCCGCGGTCCCGGGAGGAAACGTGGTGCCCGGTCAGTCATGCCGCGGCGGGAATGGCCGACCGCAGTGAAGACCGGCCGTTCTCCCATGCGTCCAGGAGGTGGGTCGCGAAGCGGGCGTCGATGCAGGAGACCGCGGCCGCACCGAAGAGCACATCGTCCAGGAGGTCCGGTTCGGCCTCTACGAGTCCGCCGGCGAGATCCCTTCCGGCTATCTGTTCGTGGACGGCGTCCGCCTCAACGTGCTCATCGAAGTACCCGGTGACGTCCGCATCAAATCCCAGACGGCGGAAGCCGTTCCCGTAGAGCTGGTTCGGCCGTGAGGACGTCATCTCATACATGGCCAGATGCCCGGCAATGGCTCCGCGAAGCCGCCGGTTCAACCCGAACAGGGACATCATGTTCACGGAGGCCAGTGAGATGGCCGGGACCGCGTCCACGTAGCCGCCGTAGCTGTCATTGAGTCCCAGCCCCCTCATGGTCCGGGCGAACATGGCGCTGTGCATACGCTCCGGGTGGCCGCCGCCGTATTCGTCCGCCTGGATCTCCACGAGGGCGGCCTTGGCCCGGCCGCTCAGGCGCGGAATGGCCCAAGTGTGCGGGTCGGCTTCCTTGAGCTGATACAAGGACTTGTGGATCAGGAATTCACGCAGCTGCCCGGCCGTCGCTTTCTTCGCCACATGACGGGAGACACTGGGACCGCTGTCCCGCCCGGCCATGCCGAACAGAAGGGCCGCAGTGGCATCGCTGCCGGGCGTCCTGGAGTCCGGGCGCACCACGGACGCCGACACCGGGCCGGCCTCGGCCCGCAGCCACGCCTCGAACGGTTCCTCCAGCAGCTGGCGGATCCCGATCAGCCCGGGATGCCATTCCCAGCGGTCATCGACGCCGTCCAGCCCTCCGTAGTGCAGTTCATAGAGGCAGAACAAGGCGAGCTGGACGTCGTCGTCGATCATGTCCGCGATGACCAACAGCCGCTCCGCGACCAGAGTGTGCAGGTCAGCCAGGCCGGCAGGTTCCGGCCCGGGCTTCTCCTCCACCAGGATGGCAATGAGCCCGGCGCTGATAGGTCCCCTCGGTTCAGGGATGTTCATAGTTACTCCTTGGTGGGGGCCGTGCGGCTGCGGATCGTTGTGGTTGTCAAGGATTAGCGGCGGGCCGGCGTTGCCTTGACGCTGTCGCGGGAGAGCGCCAGAGCCAGGCCGATCATGCCAATGCCCAGGCCCAGGTGGAGCACGTTGTCCCGTTCCGCTCCGGGTGTTCGGGCCGCCGGGTCATGGGGAGGGCCGGGTAGGCTACGTCGTTTTGGATTCGCTGGGGTTATCGGCCGCTTCGAGTTCGACTTCGGCGGTGGCCTGGATGAGTGCCAGGAGGTCAGCATCCAGCCCGGGCGCAAATTCCTCCCGACGTTCCGGCGACATTGCCATCGGGAAGCCCTCGGGCATCACACCGGTGCTCAGTTCGGTGCCGTCATTGGAAGGAGATGCGCCCCGGTATAGCTTGGCCGCCTCGCTGGCGTCGTCCGCACTGAACGTGTACTGGATGCTCTGGAGCCCCTTGTCCAGGAGCTTCTTGACTTCGGGGAACTGCTCGGCATTGGTTTTCGGGATGGGCAGCACCTTGCCCCAGTTCACCCCCAGGCTCTCCAGGGCCTTTGCGAAAGCATTTTCGTGCGCCTGGTCCCGCACTATCAGGTACGCGATCGTGGAACGTGCGGCGGCGTTCTCAGTCATCTCGTAAATCCGGCATTTCTGCAGCCGCCCCGTGGATTCCAGCATCAGGTTGTAGAGCAGATCGAGGACCAGGTTTCCGCTGTTGTACACATATGACCCCAGCCACGGATTGCCGGCGGCATCCACTGGCAGAGCACCCTGGGCGCCCACGAGGTAATGGTGGATGTTGCTGGTGTCCAGCGCTATCTTCAGCGGCGTGGCTCCCTTCGCGCCGGGCTGATCCACGGGATCGGTTTTCTTCCCCTGGTACTGCGGGGATCCGTCCAGCAACCGGGAAATGGTTGTGCCGATAAGTTCGACATGGCTGATCTCCTCGGTGCCCACGCCCTGGATAAGGTCCTTATAAGGTTTCGACGCCGGGTCCCCCCGGAAATTGATGCTCTGAAAGAGGTACTGCATCATGGTGCGCATTTCGCCGAACTGCCCACCCAGCCCTTCCTGCAGGGCATTGGCCGCCGCGGGATCGGGCTCGTCCACGGCGATTTCATTGATCAACTGCTGAGTGTGCAAGTACATGGTGGCTCCTCAAGAAGGTGACGGATGGACACTGGTAACTTCGCTGCTGACCGTAACCCTGGGTCGGTCTCCCCACACCCGGCCGTTTCCCCGGATATGGATCGCGGACTTTTTCGAAGCGAGTTTACTAAGCATGCTTAGCTTATGAGCGAGCATGAAACCCGTCAAGACGTATCTTCGGCAAGGTCAAGACGTGTCCTCAGAAAGCAGGAAAGGCCGCGGGTCGCGGATGGGGCTCATCCTCCGCGGCGTCGTCAGGCTCCACGGTTCCTTCGTGCCTCGTGCCGGGCTCTACCCAAGTATTGGCAGGGCGGCCGGGGCGCATTCGACCTTGACCAGTGTGTCCGCATCCACGGACTTCACTTCCCCGTCAATCTGGTAGGGAAGGGACTTGAGTGTGGTGAATTCGTAAGTGCTGACGCTTGGCTGGTCGCCCAGTCCCTGCGTGGTGGCGCGCAGGGCCGTCAGCAGTACCCGCCACTTGGGCATGTGCGGAAAGAGGATCACCTCGAATTTTCCGTCGGACGGCTCGTCGTCAGCGTCACTCAGGGTGGCGTACTTCGCCATCTCAGAAATGTTGGCGAAGACAAGACTGTCAAGCTTCCGGCGCTTTCCGTCGGTCTGGCGTATTTCGAACGGTTTGAACTTCGCGAAGGCCCGGATCACGGAGACCATTTCCTTGATGGCACCTTTGCTGCCCTCTTCAATATCGATCGCCATCACCGGCGTCAGACCGAATCCGATGTAGGAGTGGGCGTATACCGCCGGCGCGTCGTCTCCCTGGCCCGTGTGGATGCGCAACAGGTCGACGTGGCGCACATTGCCCTCGGCGATGGCCTCTTCCAGCGGCTTGGTGCCGGTGGCCCGCCGGTGGTCATTGGCGTTCCCTGCCGCCATGACGGCGCAGACCGCGTTGGGGTTGCCGCTTTGCTTCACGCCGTTGACGACTTCGTTATAGCCCCCGTCACCGCTGACGGACACAACAAGTACGTGGCCGCCCTTGCTGGCAGCCTCGCGGGCGAGCTCGACGGCGTGTCCGGCGTGACTGGTCGGTTGGAGCCTGAGATCCGGCGTGTAGGTGAGGAGCTCAGCAAGCCGGTCCCGGAGTTTCTCGGCGAGCGTGGGCGCATCCCCGGTGCTGTTGGGATTGAAGATGATGACTATTGACCCAAAAGTCCGTACAGAATCCATGGTGTGCTCCTGGTTTATAAGTGGTGGTTTCCGGACGGGGCGGCTGATTCCAGCCGTTTCGCGGCCCGCTGACCGAACAGTGCAGCTGTTCAACTGTTGCCGGCGTGGACGAGGGTGTCGGGGTCAGCCCGGCCAATTCCCCACTGCCGGGTGTGCGGGTTGGTGTGCGCCGTCGTTTCTGGTCACAATGTCCCCGCGTCGTTCTCGGCTGGCTGCAGATCCGGACAGGGTCCTGCCTGGCATTGGCGGGGTATTTCCATCTGGAATCCGCACCGGCACCGCAGAACGCGGGTCCGGAGGTAAACGCTCAACAACTCCGCAGGCCCGGCCTCCGTGGAAACCGGCCACTGCACGCCCCGAAGGGTGGGGTCCGCGGGTGACATGGGCTCCTGGCAGTGGACGCGGGGCCGGTGGGCATCGCGCGGCATGGATGCGGGGAAAGTCGCCGACATCCGGATCAGACCACTTCCGGGTAGCTGGCCTGGTTGTAATCCGCCGAGACCGGGTCCTTCAGACAATGGCCGGTGCGCCAAGGATCGATCCGCTTCTTCTTCATGGCAGTCCGGAATACATTTTCCGGCCCGGGCGCGGCCTGGAACAGGCGACACCAACTCGTAGAGACGCCATAGCGGAGGGTCCGGCCCAGAGCACGGTCGCACGCCGGGACGTGGGTAGTGGCTGCCTGCAGGAACCGGTCGTGCTGCGAATCTGCCATGGGTGGCTCGTTTCCGCTCGGTGCATTCTCGTGCCGCCGTGTGGCTACAGCAGCTGAAGCCTCAAGGCCGTGCACGCGGCGCCGAAGCGGGTTCCCGGACGGGTGCAGATCCGGGGATGAAACAATTCGGACTGAAAATCCTGGTGCCGCCGCCCTTTCGGCGGCCGCACCAGGACCATCATTGTTCAACAGCACTCACAGCCGAACGAGGTACAGATGTTAGCCGTGGTTGTGGTTGCGGTTGCCGGCCTTGGCCAGGCCGCGGGCCACCATGAGACCGACCGTCAGCCAAGTGATGAGCTGCATGGCGTCATGGGCGTTGAAGACATCCACGCCGTTTTCGCTGCGGTCGTCTCCGACGACGGCAGCGGTGATGATCGTGGCGAGCACTGCGGCGGCATATACGGCGAACTCGAGCGTCCTCGTGGAGATCTTGATGTCGTCCGCGTTCCGGGTCGTCTCGGTGCGTGCGGTCTGGGTGTTATTGGCAGTCATGGGAAGCTCCTGGGGTGATGTGAGGGGCCGGAATGGCCGTGCAACCAACGTCCCGCTTCAGAAACCGGTGATAACAACTTCTCTACGATGTAGACTTTACACGTAGACTACACAACAAGCAAGCCTACTTACTTTCTTTGGAAGGGGGCTTGGCCACAGCCACGGGAACGGAAACCCATGTCACCCGAAGAAAAACCGGCTCCTGTCACAGGCGCCGGCAGGAAAAAGCGGCTCAGCCGGGAGCTGGTTCTGTCCGCGGCTCTGGCACTGGTTGACGCGGAGGGACTCGATGCCCTCACCATGCGCCGGCTCGGGCAGGAACTCGGGCGCGATCCCATGGGCCTCTACCGCTACGCCGAGAACCGCGCGGCATTGCTCGACGGCGTCTCCGAGCTCGTTCTTAATGAACTTTCCATTTTCCCCGACGACCCGGACTGGCAGGCACAGCTCCGCCACATCGCCCACGACCTGCGGCGGCTGGCGCTCCGGCACCCTAACGTTGTGCCCCTGCTCGTGACCCGTCCGCTATCCACGCCCCTGGGTCTCCGGCCGCTGGGGACGTTACGGCCCCTGGAACAAATCCTGTCGCTGCTAATCGACGCCGGATTCACCCCGGCTGACGCCCTGCACGTCTACCGCGCCTACTACGGCTACCTGTACGGACACATCCTCAACGAACTGCAGGAAATCATCGCCGACCCGGACGAAAATGAAGCCCTTCTCCGCCTCGGCCTGCACCGTCTGCCGGCGAAAGACTTTCCGAGACTCCGCGCTCTCGCCCCGGTCCTCGCCGACTATGACGGCGCAGCCGAACTCGACCAGGGAATCAACATCCTGCTCTCAGGCCTCGCGGCCCGCCTGTCCTCACCGGACGCCCAAACCAGCGACTGACCGGAACAACCCTTGAAAGGCACACACCATGTTCTTGCTCTTCGGCCTCAAAACGCTCCTTCGCGACCTGCCCGGACGGATGGCGACATGCCAGTACTGCGGCCGGTTCATCCACCATCACCTGCAGGAACGCGCCACCAAACTCACCCTGTTCTTCATTCCCGTCCTCACAACATCCAAAAAATTCGACATCACCTGCACCAGCTGCGGGCAGAGCTCAACGATCAAATCCCGGCAGAAGAACGCCCTTCTCAGTTAGGAAGCCGAAGGCAGAGCGCAGGAGCTGCGATACGTTCCGGCCTCAAATTATCGGCCATTGACACCCGTCAGCTGATCCCTCAGCGGGCCAAAGCCTTGAGCAACAGCTGGCTGACAATGTCCCGTGCGCACTCTTCAGTCGAGCGATTCGTGGTGTCGACCTCTAGATCGTAGGCAACTCCGCCGTGCACGCTCAAGGCTTGCTGTCGCGTCATTCCTTCCACACGGTCGAGACGTCGTACCTCGCGGGGTGCGGCGACATCCGGGTCACAGCGCACTCCCACCCAGCTGAGCTTCACTCCGCTGAATGCTGAATGTATGCGCTCCTGTCCAGCACCCGCGGAAAGAAGCACCTCATCGAGAATCATGTGGGCCTCTGCCCGGGCCATACCGCTGAGGCCGGTATACCAACTTCGTTCTAAGGCCCGATGCTCAGCGCTAAAGGGATGGTGCCGTCCTGCTCAAAGGAGATGCCCGCGCGCGGGCTGTACCCCCTGACAGGAAGTGCGGCGATGAACGTGTCGACGCCGAAGGTCAACCAGATGCCCGCGAGGATCTCCTGAAGCGCTCTAGCAATTGAGGGTTTGCCGGAGCTCGAACCGCCGTTCAGTACGATCACCTGGGATTTCTGGCTGCTAGACATCCAGCGAGTCTAGAGGAGTAGCTCCAGGGGGTTCGTTCGGCGCGGCCCGGCGATGTGAAGGGCAAGGTGGGTATGGCAATTCCTGAAAGGGTCCCGGCCCGGTCCAGCATCCCCATCGGCATCACTCATAAGATCACCGATGCTGAGCTGAACACCCCGGCCGTGATGACAGCTTCGCCGATGGGCATTTTCGTTAGTTCGTCGGGTGGCTTGGGCCGGGGCCGGGAGGGCACCGCTCAGGGACATGCCCCGCACCGGGGCCGCGGGTGGGCATAGTCCGCGCCCTACCCCGGGCGCGAAGAATGGACATGTCCTCCCGGAACGGACACGTCCTGGCGCTGCCTGAACCCCCGACGAGCTAAGAAAAATGCCCATGGGGCCCGACGATGAACTGGCTCGTCTGGTCTTGGCCCAACAAGGCGATATCGGCACCGAGTCCGTCGGAGAATTCGGCTGATTTCGGGAGATCCCATTCGAGGGCTTCACCGTGCAACGAAAAAACCCCGCCGTTCCCGTGTAAACACTGGGAACTGCGGGGTTCTAGCTGGTGGCTCCGACCGGCGTCGATCCGGTGACCTTTCGATTTTCAGTCGAACGCTCTACCAACTGAGCTACAGAGCCTAGGTGACGTGTCACCATGACGGCCGGAATTTCTTCTGGCAATCAGAGCGACCCTGACGGGACTTGAACCCGCGACCTCCGCCGTGACAGGGCGGCGCGCTAACCAACTGCGCTACAGGGCCTTGCTGTTTTCTTGCTTCTCTGCAGTATTGCTACCGCAATTTTTCAAGGCCTTTAGCCTACCAGACTTTCACATCCGGACTGACCATTTCCCTGTGTACCCCCAACGGGATTCGAACCCGTGCCGCCGCCGTGAAAGGGCGGTGTCCTAGGCCGCTAGACGATGGGGGCCAGAACTCAATTCGGCTCATTGGGGGCAAAAATAAAGGGCCGAAGCCGTTCGTTTTTGTCCTTTCGAGTTGCTCCGAACTGGACCTATAAAACTATAGGACAGACCTCTGGATTATCCAAAATCGACGGTCGCCGGTTCGCGGGCGCTCAGCTCCCCCGGGCCTGGTCCCGGGCCTGGTCCTGTTGCGCACGCTCCACATCGGCCGCCGATTCGAGGTCACCCCGGGCACGCAACCCGGTGATGACGCCGCCAATATCAGCAGCCGACCGGTTCTGGCTGAGCTTTTGTTTCGCTTCAACCCTCGTGATGACAAGTTCGACGCCGACAATCGCCCGGAGTTGCCCGGCCGTGAAACGCGCCGGCGCGTCGTCCACGGTCCAGGGGCGTTCCGACGATGCTTCGTGCAGCGTGGTCAGCCGCCGGACCAGGTCTTCAACCCAGGCCGGGTCGTCGTGGACGATGAGCCGGCCGTAGGCGTGCGCGGTGGTGTAGTTCCACGTCGGGACAACCCGGCCATGTTCGGCTTTGGAAGGGTACCAGGACGGGGAAATGTACGAGTCGGAGCGCTGGATGATGACAAGGGATTCGCCCAGTGCCGGCAGCAGCCACTGTTCGTTGTTGCGGGCAACATGGCCCAGCAGTGCCCCATGCTCGCCGGCCGCCGGATCGTAGACGAACGGCAGCAGCGTCGCGAGCAGTCCCCGCTCGGTCGACGTCACGAGGTTGGCCGCACCGGGGTTCGCGAGCAACTCCCTGATGGCGTCCTGGTCTGCAGCGAAATGCGAGGGGACGTACACGGGCGGTTCCTTCTTCAAAGTGTCATGTGGGACGGCTGACTTATCTCAGGCTACAAGCATGACAGCGAGGGCGACCATGACCAGGGCAATACCGCCGTCGAGCACACGCCAGATGCCCGGCCGGGCAAACACCGGCGCGAGGAAACGCGCGCCTGCACCCAGCGCGGCGAACCACGCGATACTGCCCAGACCTGCGCCGGCAGCGAACCACCACCGCCCGTCCGCTCCGTGGGTGCCTGCCAGGGACCCCAGCAGCAGAACGGTGTCCAGATAGACATGGGGGTTCAGCCATGTCAGCGCCAGGCAGGTGCCCAGCGCGGCCATCCACGACCCCTGGTGACCGGTCGCCGGCTGGGCAGCCTGGGTTCCGCGGATGGCCCGCACCGCAGCCATGACCCCGTAGGCCAGGAGGAAGGCGGCGCCCGCCCACCGCACTACCTCAAAAAGCCCGGGCGCCCGCTCAATGAGGACACCCACCCCGGCCACACCGAGCATGATCAGCACGAGGTCGGACAGGGCGCACACGGCAACAACCAGAAGAACGTGCGACCGCTGGATGCCCTGGCGGAGTACGTAAGCGTTCTGGGCACCGATGGCGACGATCAGGGACAGCCCGCTGGCCAGGCCCGCGACGAGAGAGAGGATCACGCCAGCCACGTTAGGCCGCAATAGATCATGAGACCAGGTAATTATTGTGAGTCATCATAAGATGAGCTAATGATGGTAATTCATCCGGAGCAGGCCCGGACACTGGCCGCGATCGTCACCCACGGGAGCTTCGAGGCTGCCGCCAGCCACCTCTCGGTCACGGCGTCGGCGGTGAGCCAGCGTGTCCGCGCCCTCGAGGCAACGGTGGGACGTCCGGTGTTGAAACGGACCCGGCCCGTCGAACTCACCGAGTCGGGACAGGCCGTGGTGCGCTTCGCCCGCCAGCTCCACATGCTGTCCGCCGACCTGGCCGAGGAACTGCAACCCGGCGCCACCCATTCAGGGGTCCGTCTGACCCTGGTCATCAACAGCGATTCGCTCCACACCTGGGCACTCCCGGGCCTGGCCGCAGTGGCGGACAAGGTCCAGCTGGAGATCCTGCGCGAGGACCAGGACTACTCGCTGGAGCTCCTCCGCAGCGGTGCAGCGGCCGCTGCCATCACCGCCACCGCCAAGGCCGCCCCCGGCTGCTCGTCCCGCCGGCTCGGCACCATGCGCTATCTGCCGGTCTGCAGCCCGGACTTCGCCGCCCGGTGGTTTGCCGACGGAACGACGGCGGCAACGCTCGCGGCGGCCCCGGTCATCGTCTTCGACCGCAAGGACGATCTGCAGGACCGCTACCTGCGGGGAGTGAGCCGCAAAGTACTCCAGCCGCCGCGGCACTACGTCCCGGCCGCCCATGAGTTCGGCGAAGCCATCCGCTGGGGGATGGGGTGGGGGCTGCTCCCGGAAATTGAGGTCCGGGACGAGCTGAAACGCCGAAGGCTCGTCCCCCTCGACCCCGCAGCACACGTGGATGTGCCGCTCCACTGGCAGCAGTGGCGGCATGGATCCGCAGCCCTGGACGAGGTGGCCGCGGCGATTCAGGCCGCCGCCCGTCCGCTCCGGTGAACCCGCCCGGGGACGGGCGCACGGCCGCTGGCAGGACTCGACTAGACGCGACCGATTTCCGCCAGCCCCACTGCGCCGGACGGACTACATTGACTAACATGGCAACAACGGCCGCAACAGGCTCCCCCCAACCGGACAGCACGCAGGACAGCACCCACGATGTGACTTTCCAGGCTGCAGCGCCCGCATCCCCGGGCAAGACCATACGGCACGGCCAGATCAGCCGGCTCGGCATCGCCGCCGTCGTCGTCACCGTGGTGCTCTGGGCGTCCGCCTTTGTAGGGATCCGGGCCGTTGGCCCCAGCTTCTCCCCCGGCCCGCTTGCCCTCGGGCGGCTGGCGATCGCCGCCGTCGTACTGGGCCTGGTGGTGCTGCCGCGGCTCCGAAAGAGCAGCAAGCTGCCCAGGGGCCGTGAATGGTGGCCCATTCTGGCCTACGGCGTCATGTGGTTCGGCGGCTACAACGTGGCGCTGAACGCTGCCGAACACCTGGTCGACGCCGGCACCGCCGCCCTGCTGATCAACGTCAGCCCCATCCTGATCGCCATCATGGCCGGGGTGATCCTTAAGGAGGGCTTCCCGCGCTGGCTGATCATCGGCAGCCTCGTCGCGTTCGGCGGGGTAGCGGTGATCGCTCTCGGTTCGGGCCAGCGGTCGACGGCGGATATTGCCGGCGTGCTGCTCTGCCTGCTGGCGGCGGCCCTCGCGGCGGTAAGTGTGATTGTGCAGAAGCCGGTGCTGCGGAAGTTCCCCGCGGCGCAGGCGACGTGGTTCGGCATCATGGTGGGCGCCGTCTGTTGCCTGCCTTTCAGCGGGCAGTTGGTCACCGAACTGCAGGCGGCGCCGCTGCCGGCCACGCTGGGACTCGTGTACCTCGGCGTCTTCCCCACCGCGATCGCCTTCACCACCTGGGCCTATGCGCTGTCAATGATCGACGCCGGCCGGCTCGCCGCCACCACGTATCTGGTACCGGGCACCACGATCCTGATCTCCTGGCTGGTGCTGGGCGAGATTCCCACCATCTGGGGCCTGATCGGCGGCGGGATCTGCCTCGTGGGCGTGGGCCTGACCCGGCGCCGGTCCCGACAGTGGTCTTTTTGGCTAGTTCGGGGTTGGGCGGAGCCTGGGCCTTTCCGCGGCGGGGGTAACAGGGGACATGCCCATTCTTCGCACCCGGGACCGGGCACAATGGCACTACGTCCATCCGCTGGCCCCGGCGCGGGGCATGTCCCCGAGTTCGGCCACCGCGCCCATACCCCGACGAACTAACGAAAATTCCCACTAGTTTCGGCGCTACAGTTCAGCTATGTCCCCTTCGCTGCCGCCCGGCCTGCCCATAGTCCCCGACGACCCGAACGCCCCCGCTGACCCGGACGTCCCCGCCGACGGCAGCCAGGGCGGCCGGGAGCCGGAACCGTTCCCGATGTCGGAAACCGACTTCGACGCCGCGGTGAGCGACGCCCTGGACCGGATCCCGCCGGAACTCGCGAAGACTATGAACAACGTGGCTATCTTCATCGAGGACGACTACACGCCGCAGCCCGGCGAGGACCCGGACACCGTACTGCTGGGCCTCTACGAAGGGGTGCCGCTGACCGAACGGGACTCGTGGTGGGACGCCGGTTCCCTGCCGGACCGGATCACCATCTACCGCCGGCCGATCCTGGAAATCTGCGAATCCCGCGAGGATGTCATCGAGGAAGTCACCGTCACCGTGGTCCACGAGATCGCCCACCACTTCGGCATCAGCGACGACCGCCTGCATGAGCTCGGCTGGGGCTAGCCTTGTAGGCATGGGACACGACCACAGCCACTCGCACGGCATCACTGGCACTGGCAAGCACCGGAACCGCCTGGTCGCCGTCCTGGCCATCACCCTCGCCGTCGTGCTGGTCCAGATCATGGGCGCGGTGCTCTCCGGGTCCCTCGCGCTGCTCGCTGACGCCGGGCACATGCTCTCCGACGCCGCCGGCGTCTCGATTGCGCTGCTGGCCGCGTGGATTGCCACCCGCCCGGCAAACGAGAAGCGCACCTACGGCTATCAGCGGGCCGAAGTCCTGGCCGCCCTGGCCAACGCGCTGGTGCTGATCGTCATCTCGGTGGTCATCTTCACGGAGGCTATCCGCCGGCTCGGCTCCGCTCCCGAGGTGCGCACCGATGTGATGCTCGCCGCCGCAGTCCTCGGCGCGGCCGCCAACCTGGTCTCGTTGCTGATTCTGCGCGGCGCCCAGAAGGAGAGCCTCAATGTCCGGGGCGCCTACCTCGAAGTCCTGGGCGATCTGCTCGGCTCCTTCGCCGTAATCGCCGCGGCCGTTGTGATCATGGTGACCGGTTTCCAGGCCGCGGACACCATCGCCTCGATGGTCATTGCGCTGATGATCCTGCCCCGGGCCTGGCATCTGCTCCGAGACGTGGTGGACGTCCTGCTCGAGGCGACCCCCAAGGGCGTCGACGTGCAGCTGATCCGCGAACACATCCTGGCCGTGGACGGGGTGGTGTCGGTGCACGACATCCACATCTGGACCATCACCTCGGGGGTGCCGGTGTTTTCCGCGCACGTGGTAGTCGAGGACGCGGCGCTGGGAGCCCTGGACACGGACCGGGTGCTAGACAAGCTGGCCAGCTGCCTGGGATCGCATTTCGACACCGACCACTGCACCTTTCAGCTGGAACCGGTCACCCACGCCGAGCACGAGGCCCACCAGCACGCCTGAGCGCGGTTGCCTGCTATGCCGGGGACCCACCCGGGGGCGGGTCGCGTCCGGCGCTTCCCTGCCTGCGACACGCCGGGCACAAATGTGACTAAATGACACTATTGTTGTTTATGTTATAGATGTGACCAGTGTTGCCAAAGTGGCATTGAGCACGTAGCCTCAAGCCTGCTGGGGGATCAGCAGAGGGGCCTCCTTGCGCCAAAACCAAAACCTCGCCCGCTCCAGCCCGACACAGCAGCGAGGTTTTCCCATGATTTGGACCGGTTCCGGCCGCAACACGGCCGTGCTCTGCACCGCCGTCGTACTGCTCGGAACGCTTTCGTTGCCTGCGCAGGCATCGCCAGCGTCACCGGCGCCAACGATTCCGGCGCCGGCTTCCCCCGCGGTGCCCTCGCCGGAAGAGATTGCGTCAGCCAAGTCCGGTGAAAGCGCGACGGCGGCTCAGGTCACCGTGATCGACCGGCTCCTGGCGGACGCCTCCGCGGGACAGGAGGCCAGCCGCGCGGCATCCATGCAGGCCAACAATGCCTATGGCGATGCCCTCGTTGAAGTCCAGCTCCGGCGGGACGCGGCGGAGATCGCTTCGGCCAGGGCTTCGGCCGCCGGGGCGGAACAGCAGAGGACGCGCAGGCAGATCGGCCAGCTCGCCGGCGAGCTTTACCGCACCGGTGGCCTGAATCCCGCCCTCAGCAGCATTGTCAGCGGCAACGGAAACGGCAACACTCTGCAGCAGGCCGCCACCCTCGAAGCCGTGACCGCGGGCCGCAGCCGGGCCTTCCAGTCCGCGGAAACCGCCGCCGCTGCCGCTGATTCCCTGACGGCGGCCGCCGCGGAGGCCAACCAGGCCGCCGACGAGGCCGCCCGGACGGCGGAATCCCGCAAGATCGACGCCGAGCGTGCCAGCGATGCCCAGCGGACTGCCGTCTCCGAGGCCAGGACCCAGCGGACCGCACTGGTGGACCGGCTCGCGGTCCTGAACAACACCACAGCGGAACTGGAGTCCGCCCGGGTGGACGCCCTGGACCGCGGGCGCCAACTGGAGCGGCTGGCTGCGGTGACCGGGGGCGCTGCGCCGGCACCGGCCCCTGCCGTTCCGGCCCAGCAGAGTCCGGCAATGCAGAGTCCGGCCCAGCAGAGTCCGGCAATGCAGAGTCCGGCCCCGCAGCCTGGTGCCGGAATCCGGCCGGCCCCCGCCGTTCCGGCACCGGCACCGGCACCACCGGCTCCGGTCATCCCCGCGCCGGCCCCCGCACCGGCCCCCGCGCCAGCACCCGCTCCGGCCCCGGCTCCCTCACCCACGCCCGCCGGCTCCAACCAGACCGCGATTTCGGTGGCGCTGGGCAAGATCGGCGCACCCTTCTTCTACCAGTACGGCGGCACGGGGGCCTACGGCTTTGACTGCTCAGGACTGGTCCAGACAGCGTTCGCCGCTGCCGGCAAGTATCTGCCCCGCACCGCGGCACAACAGTTTGCCCAGGCGCCCGTGCACGTCCCACTGTCGCAGGCACGGCCGGGTGATCTGCTGGTCTGGGGCACGGCTCCTGGTTTCTACCACGTGGCGATCTACCTTGGTGGCGGGCGGGTGGTCCAGGCGCTGAACCCGGACGATGGGATCACCGTGACGGACCTCGCGTACATGTCAGGGATGCAGCTCCATCCGGTGGCAGCCCGGTACTGAAGTCCGTCAGAGAGCGCGCTCACCGTCAGTGCCCGGCACAGCACAGGGTTTTCAAGGCGGCCCGGATCGTGCCCCAGTCCACACCGAAGCGCCGGGCACCTGAGCCGGACGCACACACACCTGATGCCCAGTCGGAAATTTTATACTTCAAGGGTATGCGAAATACTGCAGTCCGCTCCGAGTTTCTGCGCCAGAGGCTGAGCGGATCAGCCAGACCAACGCGGCCCCTGCACTCACCGGGATGTCCCTGAAAGCCGGCGGCAACCAAGCCGACTTCGACGCCCTGTAGAATTAGTGGTGATCGAGGAGGAACAATGACGGCACGCGGCCTGCGCCTCCTGCGCGGCTGGATCGGCGCCGTCGTCACGACCTCCATCGCCGCCGGTTCGCACTTCCTGGCCGGCGGCAGCGCCCCCGAACTTCCCCTTCTCCTGCTGGCCTTTGCCTTGTCCGGGCTGGTCTGCACCGCCCTCACGGGCCGCGGGCTGTCCCTGTGGCGGCTCTCCGCCGGTGTGGCCCTGAGCCAGGGACTTTTCCACTGGCTGTTCAGCGGAGCGGCGGCTCCCCACGGAGCCACTGCTCCGGCCAGCGGCCATCTGGCCCACTCGTCCGCGCTGGAACCTACGGCCACGATTCTTTCCTCCGCGACCAACCACGCTTCGCCACTGATGTGGCTGGGCCATGCCGTCGCCGCCGGCCTGACCGTGGCCACCCTGCGCCACGGCGAGGTGGCCGTCGTCCGGTTGCTTCAGGCCATGCGCCTCCGCGTGACGGCCCTAATCCCGCTCTTACGCCCTTTGCCGGTGCGCCCGGCCCCCGCAGCACTGCCCGCCAACCGTCCGGTCCGGGCACTGCGCAACCTTGGCGAGCCCTTGCTGGTGATGCGCCACCGCGGGCCGCCCCTGCTTCCGCTCGTGTCCTAGGCGCTCCGCGCCTTTCACCCGATACTGCCCGCGACGCTGTCAAGACGGCGCCGGGGCGGGAAGTCGCCATGACAAGAAATCCCTCGAAAGCATGGCGGAATCCGGGTCTGGGAGCACCCCTGCTCGCCGCCCTCCTGCTCTATGCAGGCTTCAGCCTCACAGCAGCACCAGCGGCCTTTGCCCACGACCAGTTGATTTCGTCCAGCCCGGCGCCCGATGAGCGTCTGGACAAAACGCCGGCCAGCATCATCCTGAAGTTCAGGTCACCCCTGCTGACGCTGGGCCATGAGGTCCGCGTCGTCGATGACAATGGCAAGAACTGGGTTTCCGGCGCACCGGCACTCACCCGGGAAACGCTGACCCAGCCGCTCACGGAACTCCCCGACGGCGGCTACCAGGTCAGCTGGCGGGTGGTCTCCGCGGATGGTCACCCGATCAGTGACGGTTACACGTTCGATGTGGGCAATCCCGCCGCCGCGGCGCCCTCGGCAGCCGCTTCCAGCCCTGCTGCAAGCGGCGAACCAAGCACAGCCGCGGCACCCGACACGGGTGCCGGCACACCTGGCGTACCTGGCGGGCTGCCTGCCGCCGGAATGGCTGCGGCCGCAGGTTCCGGCATCTACCTGGCATTTATCGGCCTTCGGCGCATTAAGCGCAACACACTGTCCCCCAGCAATTAAAACTTGCCAGGCCGGCCCGCCGCGGCCGCCTGCCACGATTCAGGGAGCACCACATGTCCAAGAAGCTCATTTACCCCGCCGTTTCTGTTCTCGCCGCTGCGTCCCTGGCGCTCACCGGCTGCGCCCCATCCGCCTCGACGCCGGCACCGTCCTCGTCTGCCGCCGTCACTGCCCCGGCCAGTGCCGCCGCCGCGCTGGCAGTCAACAAGTCGTGGGTCAAAGCCACCGATTCCGGCATGACCGGCGGATTCGGCGTCATCAAGAACTCCTCCGACGCCGACATCACGGTCACCCGCGCCTCGACCCCGGCCGCCCGGATGGTTGAACTGCACGAAACCGTAGCGGGAGCCACCGGCGCCATGCAGATGCAGGCCAAGCAGGGCGGCTTTATAATCCCGGCCCGCGGCGAACTGAAACTCGAGCCGGGCGCCAACCACATCATGTTGATGGGACTTGCAGCACCCATCACCGCCGGAACTGAACTCACGTTCGCGCTGGAACTGGCAGGGGGCGGTAGCTTCGAATTCACCGCCGTGGCGAAGGACTTCAGCGGCGCCAACGAGAACTATCCCGAAGAGGAGGGCGCCGGCATGACCCACGGCCAGACTTCCGGCACCGGCAGCGCGAGCGGTGCCGCGCCGTCGTCGAGCTCAAAATGAGTGCCTCGGATCAGCAGTCCGCGGGAAGCGCCAAGCCCGGCGCCGCGCGGAAACTGCCACGGCGCGGACTGCTCTTCGGCGGCGCTGTCGCCGGGCTGGGAGCGCTGGCCGCGGCCGGCGCCCAGCTCACCGGGACGGACGGCCAGCAGCCGGGGAGCCCTGCCGGGGCTCAGCCCGCGGAGAGCGTCCACGGCGGCGGGGTCGTCCCCTTTCCAGGCGACCGCCAGGCGGGCATCACGACGGCGGCGCAGGCCCACGGCGTTTTCGTCGCCCTGGATTTGCGCCCCGGGACGACGCGCGCCAGGGCCAAGGCGCTGCTGCGGCTGCTCAGCGACGACGCAGCGAACCTCTGCGCCGGGCACGCGGCGCTGGCGGACACCGAGGGCGAACTCGCCCGGGTTCCGGCCCGGCTGACAGTCACGCTCGGCTTCGGACCCGGCCTGTTTGCCGCAGTGGACCCGGCCCGGGCGCCGGGCTGGCTGAAGCCCTTGCCGGCCTTCAGCATCGACCGGCTGCAGGCAGGGTTCTCCAACGGTGATCTGCTGTTGCAGATCTGCGCCGATGATCCGCTGACCGTGGCGCATGCCCAGCGGGTGCTCCTCAAGGACAGCCGAAGCTTCGCGACCGTCCGCTGGGTCCAGACCGGATTCCGGCGTTCGTATGGCAGCGAGAAGTCCGGGACCACCATGCGGAACCTCTTCGGCCAGGTCGACGGGACATCCAACCCGGCGCCGGACAGCACGGACTACGAGCGCGTGGTCTGGGGCAGCGGCGAAATTCCCGCGTGGATGGACGACGGCACGTCCGTGGTCATCCGCCGGATCGCGATGAACATGGATAAATGGGACGAGGTGGACCGAGTCGGCCGGGAGGAATCCGTCGGCCGCCGGCAGTCCACTGGCGCACCGCTGACCGGGACGAACGAGCACGACGAGCCGGACTTTGCGGCTGTGTCCAAGCTCGGGTTCCCGGTGATCTCGGACGTCTCGCACCTGCGCAGGGCCCGGCCCGAGGACAGCTCCCAGCGGATCTTCCGGCGGGCGTATAACTACGACGCCGCGCCCGGCGCCGGGGAGGTCTCGCACTCGGGGCTGATCTTCGTGTCCTACCAGGCCGACGTCGACAAGCAGTTCACACCCATCCAGCGACGGCTCGATGAACTGGACATGCTCAACCAGTGGACGACGCCGATCGGCTCAGCCGTGTTCGCCATCCCTCCCGGGTGCAGCGAGGGCGGGTTCGTTGGCGAGGAGCTGTTCGGCTGATCCTAAGCGCTGCCTAGGAAAGCACGTCCTTGGTGATGAACCTGCCGTAGGCGAGCGCCCCGAACACGGCGACATAGCCTCCCTGCAGCAGGGCGTTGGCAATGAATGAGTCCCAGGCGACCGGCTGGCGGAGCAGATCGGCGAAGTCCAGCCAGTAATGGCTGAACAACCAGGGATGCAGCCAGTCCAGCTGCGGCAGGGCGTCGAGGACCTGCGAGACCACCGCCAGCACCACGGTGGACGCCATCGCCCCCACCGGAACGTCGGTCAGCGTGGACACAAACAGCCCGATCGCCGAGAGCCCCATCAGGGAGACGGCGAGATAGGCGGCAATCAGCAGCAGCCGCAGCAGCGCCTCGGCCGCGCCGATGGCATCACCGGAAAGCAACGGCACCGGCCCCACCGGGAAGAGCGCCGCTCCGATGGCCGCCCCGACCAGCGCCACCACGAGCGGCGCCGCCACGGCAAACGCCACCACTCCGGCGAACTTCACCAGCAAGAGCCGGATCCGGCCGGCGGGCGCCACCAGCAGGTACCGCAAGGTCCCTAAACCGGCCTCGCCGGCCACGGTATCGCCCGCCACCACGCCCACGGTCAGCGGCAGGAACAGCGGAACGGACACAAGCATCGCGGTAAGGCCGACGAACAAGCCGTTCTGGGTGATCCGGTCCAGAAACGCCGGTCCGCGTCCCGCCGGGACAGCCGAGGACACCCGCACCGCCACGGCAATCAGGACGGGAATGGCCGCCAGCGCACCCAACATGGCCCAGGTCCTGCGGCGGCGGAAGAGCACCCAGAGCTCAGAGGCGAGCAGCCCCCGCCCCCGGCGGCGCGGGCGCGCAACGGACCGCCCGGCCGGCCCGGAGGGAGCGTCGGCGGCACGCCCGCGGGAGGTGTCACTGGACAACGTCGAAGCCTTCCCCCGTGAGCGCCACAAAGCGTTCCTCCAGGCTGGCCTGCTCCGTCGCGAAGCCCCGGACTCGGACGCCGGCCGCCACGAGGGCCGCAACCACGCGCTCCGGTGCCACGCCGCCGCCGTCGGACGCCGCCGGAAGTGGCGCAACCAGCACCTCGCCTGCAATCAAGGACCCGCCGGCGCCGGAACCTGCAGATCCGTTGCCAGCAGCGCCGTCGACCGTCAGGCCCAGACCGGCCAGTACCCGGGCTGCGGCGCCTGGGTCGGGCGTCAGCACGCGGATCCTCGACTGCCCGGCCTGGCGCAGCTCCGCGAGGGTCCCCTGCGCCACCAGCCGGCCAGCGCTCATGATGGCAGCGTGGGTGCAGATCTGTTCCACCTCGGCCAGCAGGTGACTTGACACAAACACGGTGGCGCCGTCGGCCGCGAGCGAGCGCACCAGGCTGCGCACCTCCCGGGTGCCCTGCGGGTCCAGGCCGTTAGTGGGCTCGTCGAGAACCAGAAGCTCACGCGGTGCCAGCAGGGCGTTGGCGATACCGAGCCGCTGCTTCATGCCCAGCGAGTAAGCCCGGACCTTCTTGTCCGCGGCGTGCGTCAGGCCCACGCGTTCCAGCGCCGACCGGACGCGCGCCTTCCGCGTGGCGGCGGGAACATGCGGGTCCGCGGCATCGAAGCGCTGCAGGTTGGCAGCACCGGAGAGGAACGGGTAGAACGCCGGGCCTTCGACGAGGGCACCCACCCGTGGCAGCACCTCGTGAAGCTGCCGCGGCATTTCCTGGCCCAGGAGCCGCACGGAACCGCCGGTGGCCGCGGCGAGACCGAGCATAAGCCGGATGGTGGTGGTCTTGCCCGAGCCATTGGGCCCCAGGAAACCGAAAACGGAGCCCGTCGGAACGGCCAGGTTGACGCCGTCGACCGCCAACTGATGGCCGAAGCGCTTGCTGAGGCCGGTGGTCTCGATACTCAGTTCAGTGGCCGGACCGGCGGGGGTCACGCGGCGGTCACCGGGCGGGTCACCGAGGTGCGGCTGCGGACTGGAGCCGCTCCAGGGGGACGGCGCCGGCGAAGATGCGGCCGTCGTCGAGGATCAACACGTTCAGCAGCGAGGTGGATACCAGCCGGCCGCCCGGGACGGCAACCGCCGCCTGTTCAAACAAGGACGCGGCTCCGGACGCCGGCCCGACGGGTAGCGAAGGATCAGGCCGCAGCGGGTTGCCCTCCACAGCACCTGGCGCTTGGTCCGTTGCCTGGCCCGGCATCGACACGGTCCCTGCCGGGAAGCCGACCACGGATTCCCAGCCGGTGCCGGTAACGCTGGGCCGCTTTGCCGCCATTGCCTCGGGGGACATGCCCGACGGCGGTGCGGTCGAATGGGCTTTGCGCTCCGGGACAGGGATCTCCTTCACCAGCGCCCCGGGCGGCGGGGCGAACTCGAAGATGGAGGAATCGGGGGCCTCGAGCGTGAGGCTCGTGAATGCCACCTTGAAGGCGGGGTCCGACTGTCCGCGGGCCTTCAGTTCGACGCCCAGCGGCAGGCCGGTGGTGCCGTCAACGGAGATCGCGATGGAGGCCACCAGGGTGGCCGTGGATTTGGGGGTGAGGACCAGGTTGTACGCCGTCCGCCCGGCCACCTGGACGTCCGGACCGACCCTCACATCGGTGGAGGGGTCGAGTTTCGCAAGCAGTTTTTCGGCCAGGTCCCCGGGGGTGGGAACGGTGCCGGAGCCGGGCATATCCTTGGCGGCGTGGCGCTCACCCGCATCGGCCGGAAGCTGCGCGTGGGCCGCGGTGTTGTCCTTGGAGTTGTAGAACCAGAGCTCGTTGCCGCGCCGGACGGCATTGCGTTCCGCCATCTTGTCCATCACCTGCACCCGCGCGTTCTCGGCGCCGTCGAGGTAGACCCTGGCGGTGTGCGGGCCTGTCAGCAGTTCCAGCCAGGCCGTGTCGGAGGATACTCCTCCCGGTCCCGTCTTGGGCAGCGCTGGCAGGCCGATATTGGAGGTCTGCTCCATGGTTCCGGAGAGCGACTTCTCATTGTGCTGCGCGATCATCAGCAGTACCTCCTGCGGCGTCCGGGCCGGCAGAGGATCAATGGCGCTCGCTGGAAGCGGACCTACCAGCACACCGGCGGCGATCACAGCGGGGACGGCCGCAGCGGGCATCCAGCGCAACCATTTCCGCGTCACAGGGACCGCGCTCCATCCTTGCAGTTCATAGCTTAACAGTACGCCTCTCTGGTGCCGGCAACACCTCCTCCGAGGGGATTAGTCCGGGCGGACTATGGCAGCACCGATAAGGTCAGCTCGACAGCGCCCAGCAGCAGTGCGAGCACTGACGTGCCGAGCCCGGCGATGAGCAGCAGCCCCGGATGGGCCAGGCCCAGCACGACGCGCCGCAGCCGGGGCCTGGTGCGGAGGAATTTCTCCTGCACGCGGGCCCCCGCCGGGTGCTGTTTCCAGCCGCGCAGCCGGCGGAGGAACCAGGCGCAGCGGATGATGAAGGCGAGCCACAACACGGACACCACCAGCGGAGTCGCGGCCACCAGCAATTGGAAACCCACCGAGGTGACTTCCCGTTCCGAGGCCTGTTCACTGGCACCGACCAGTGACTGGATGGTCGTTGAGATGGAGGCGCTCATGACCACGGACACACCCCAGATGAGGAACGCCGCCGTCAGGGCGAGGAAGCGGACGAAGAAGTGGCCCAGCACCGAGTCCCGCCGCGGTTTGAGGTACCTTCGGGGCGTCGCGTGCAGCAGCGTGATGGTCGCCAGCAGGGAGGGCAGCGCGGCCATTCCGGCCAATACGTACCAGGACCAGCCCGCGAGATCGACGAATTCGTCCGCCAGGATCAGGGCCGCCCAGAATCCGGTCCAGGCCCAGCCGGCGGTGAGCGGGTGCCGCACCAGCCAACCGGGGAGCCAGGCGTCGTCGCTCCCCGCCGCCGGAGGACGCGGCCCCGGAGGACCCGGCTCCGAGAGCTGCGGCACCGGGAGCTGCGGCGCGCGGTGTGCCCCTGCCGGCGCGGCGGCTGCGGTCCCACCCGGCGTCGGCGTGCCCGTGCCGTGCTGTTCGCTCATGGCCCCACTCTAGCTAGGCGTCATTTTCGCTTCGGGGGTCAGACGGAGTCCAGACCTTTTCGCGCCGGTGTCCAGTCCGCGCGGGACATGCCCATTCTTCGCACGCAGGACCGGGCATAATGGCGCTATGTCCATCCGTTGGCTCCGGCGCGGGGCATGTCCCTGAGCCCGGCAACCGCGCCCGGACCCCGACGAACTAACAAAAATGCGCACTTAGGCAGGCGGCAAGGCGTCGGGCGTCACGGTGCCGGCGGCGCCGTCGACCGTGACGTTGTCTCCGGTGGCAATCCTGGAGGTGGCGTCGGGCACGCCCACGACCGCGGGAATCCCGTACTCGCGGGCGACGACGGCGCCGTGGGAGTTGGGTCCGCCCATCTCCACCACCAGCCCGCCGGCGGTCAGGAACAGCGGCGTCCAGCCCGGATCGGTGGACGGCGCCACGAGGATCTCGCCGGGTTCCAGCTGCGCCCCCTCCGGGTCCAGGATGACGCGGGCCCGGGCGGTGACGGTTCCGGCCGACGCCGGGGTGCCGGTCAGGACTCCCTTACCGGGCCCTCCGGTTCCGCCGCCACCGGTGCCGGTGTTCAGCGCTTCGGGCTCGGTACCGTCCGAGAGCAGCACCCGGGGAATGTGCCGGCGTCCCAGTTCCTCCTGATAGGCGGTGCGGCGCCGGGCCACGACGCCGTGCAGCTTTGCCCCGTCCAGGCCCGCCCGGACTTCCCGCAGGTCCAGAAAAAAGATGTCACCGGCTTCACTGATGGAGCCGGCCGCGGCCAGCCCGGTGCCAACCACGGCGAGCTGCTCCCGCACCACGGCCAGGGCCTCGACGATATGGTACTTCGGCAGTTCCCGCAGCCCGGCAAACAGGCGGGTCCGTTTCAGCGCCGCCCGCACCAGTGCGGCGCGAAGCCGGCTCCGCTCCCCCGCCGCTGCGACGAGCCTGCCGATATGCTCCTCCGCCTCGCGTGCTGCCTTGTTGAACTGCCGGTCGGGTGCCAGCGCGGGGTCCTCCAGCCGGTGATAGTTGGCCAGGACGCCGAGGATGTGCGCCGGATCATCGGACCAGCGGGGCATTCCGAGGTCGATTTCGGCCACGGCCCGGTGGCCGTAACGGCTCAGGAAGCCTGCGAGCCCAGACTGCACGACGGCGGGAAGCGCGCCGACGCAGTAGCGGCGGACCAGCTCCGGTAGCGGCTCCCCAGCGAACACTGCGGCGGATCCGGCGTCGGCCCGGATCACGGAGGCGAGCCGCCAGAGCGCCAGATCCATTTCGGTGGTCACGTTGTTGGGCAGCCCGCGCAAGACCGCCTGCAGCTCCCCCGCTTCCACGCGGCGGCCAAGCAGCTTGCCGGCCGCGGCCAGCAGGGCGAAGCCCAGGGCGGGCAGCGGAAGCACGTTGGGTACCACGGGGAAGAGCTCCCGGCCGAGGATGCGCTCGGCGTGGTCAAGCCGCTGGACCGGGGTGGAGCCGGCCGGGACCACGAGGGCGGCCCTGAAGCGGCCGCCAAAACGCTCGACCCGGCGGAGCGCCGCCTCCGGACGGAAGAGGGCGCGCAGCAGGGATTCCGGAACCCTGGCGCGCGCCACCGCCGGGGCAACGTGTCGGAGCACCCGCCACGGGGATCTGATGGTGACCGAGAACCGGGGATCCTCGAAAAGCCCGCGCAGCACCGCCGCGGAGCGGGACTCCATCAGGTCGAACACCCGCGGGACGATCGCGCGGCCCGGAGAGCTGCGGACCACGGGGGTCAGGTCGAAGAAAAGGCGCTGCCCGGCCTGGACATACGGCCGCGGCCCCTCGAGCGGATCGGCAACCTCAAAATGCGCCGCCCAGGCCACCGAGGAGGCAATCAGCCGGAAGCCGGCCAGCCCCATCGGGGTCAGCGGGCGGGTCAGGCCCTGGGCCAGGCTGAAGCACAGATAGACACGCAGCCCCTCCCCGGCCGGCGGTTTCTCCGGCATTGGGTACAGCGTGGTGATGGGCCGGGACTGGGTCAGCCACGGCACCCCGTCGCCGTCGATGGCCCATTCAAGGTCCTGCGGCGAGCCGAAGTGCACCTCCGCGCGGCGGCCAAGGCGCTCCAGCGTGGCGAGCCCGGCATCGTCCAGGCAGGGTCTGGAGTCACCGCCGGGCTGTTCGATCCGCGTCGTTCCGCCGCCGGGCAAAGGCCGGATAGCGATGGCCTTGCTCCCGATCCGGCGCTCCAGGACCCGCCCGGTGGCAGCGTCGACGACGAAGTGGTCCGGGTTCACGGCCCCGGAAACCACCGCCTCGCCGAGTCCGGGGCTGGCATCGACGACGGTCTCATGCCGTCTGCCGGTCACCGGGTTCGCCGTGAACAGGACCCCGGCGACGGCGGCATCCACCATGCGCTGGACCACCACAGCCAGGGACACCGTCGAGGGGCTAACGCCGTGGGCTGCCCGGTAGCTCACGGCCCGGGTGGTCCACAGCGAGGCCCAGCACTGCCGGACGGCGGCCAGCACAGCGCCGACGCCGACAACGGACAAGTATGTATCCTGCTGCCCGGCGAAACTGGCGAGAGGCAGATCCTCTGCGGTCGCGGAGGACCGCACTGCCACGGGAACGTCGGCGCCGAGCGCGGCGTAGGCAGTCCGGACGGCAGCGGCGACGTCGGCGGGGACGGCGGCGGCCAGGACCAGGTCACGGGCGCTGCCGGCGAGCCCGGCGAGCGTGGGCAGGTCGTCGGCGGCCGTCACGGACAGAGCTGCGTGGATGGCCTCCATCCCCGCGGACGCCGTGGCCCGCCGATAGGCGTGAGTGGTCAGGCAGAATCCGGCGGGAACCGGAAGCCCGGCCCGCACCAGTTCGCCGAGGTTGGCCGCCTTGCCGCCCGCCTCGGGCAGCATGTCCTGGGTCAGCAGCTCCAGCCCGAGCACCAGGGCATGCTCCGGTGCGTGACCCGGCGCGTCCTTGCTGCGGAGCTGCTCCACCTGCCGGCCTCCCTTCGCGCGTCAGGACGGGTAGGGGCGTCCCGGACTGTTCAGTCGCCGAGGATGGGGCCGAAGCTGGCCCGGTCAGCCAGCCGGGGATCGTCCCGGTCCGGGACCACCATGACGGGGCCCTTGGCGTGGTGCAGGATGCCGCCCGAAGTGGAGCCCAGCAGCATCCCGGCGAAGCCGCCACGGCCGCGGGTTCCCACAACCAGCAGCTCCACATGCCGGCTCGCCTCGACGAGGACGTCCACGGGAGAGCCGTCCAGAAGCTGCGTCTCGACCGTCAGCCGCGGGAAGTGGCTCCGGGTCCAGGCCAGGCCGGCGTCGAGCTGGATTTTGATGTCGGCGAACAGTGCCTCGCGGTCCACCGGGGCGGGCACCCAGGCCAGCGAACCGCTGTAGTGGGGCACGGCGCAGACCACCCGGAGCGTCGCCGAGAGGAGTTCCGCCTGGGCCGCCGCCTCCAGGACGGCCACGCGGGCCTGCTCGGAACCGTCAACCCCTACGACCACGACGTTCTCAACCGGCACGTGGCCGGTCTTTGCCTGCTCGGCCATGACGTGCTTGTCATCCGTGGTTTCGCCCAGCCGGTCCGCACAAATCAACGGCACGGTGACGGTCGGGCACTTGGCGTGGGCCGGCAGCGCGCTACTGACCGAACCCAGCAACCTGCCCACGAATCCGCCGCGGCCGCGGGTGCCGAACACCAGGAGCTCTGCGGTTTCGCTCATTTCCAGCAGGACACCGGAAGCATCGCCGTTCTCAACGGAGGCATCGACGTCGATGTTGTAGCCGGCGACCTTGTTCACGGCCTGCTTCAGGATGGCCTCCGCTCCTTCGCGGATCACCAAATCATCCACGGTGGCGTACCCGCCGTCGAGCCCCGAAGCGGCGAAGATGGGAACCGAATATGCGGTCACAATGTGCAGCGGTCGACGGCGGCGTTCGGCTTCGCGGGCTGCCCACACCAGGGCACACTGGCTGTGGTCCGAACCGTCCACACCAACTACGATCCCCCTGGGAGCTACGGACTCGCCGTCGGCCTCCGCTGCCGGATCCGGGTTCATCTGTTCTCGGCCCATGGGGTCCGCCTCCTCGCGATTCTTGCCTGATGTTGCGGCTATTCTGCCAGAGGTCTCCGCGTACGGGGTCCTCGGCCGGCATTCACCGGCGATGCGCCCCGGAACCGGCGTACAAGAACCCCTGGTTTTCCCCACTATTCTCGGTTTGCCGGGAACTGGCAAGCGGACTCCCGGACGGCCCACGGCGGCGCACCGGCAGGGCTTTACCCAGCGTTTACACTGCGTTCAGTGAACGTTGGAGGACGCAGGGATGACGGCGTTTCGAACTCCCGGTGCGCGGCTGGAACCCTGGTACTCCCCTGCCCGGGCAATGCTTCGTCTGCTCTATCCACGGCGGGGAATCACAGGTAGTCTTCGAGGCATTGCTGAACCGAGACCCGTCTTCCAGAACGCAGCCCCGCACAATGGCTACGTCTGGACCGGGCTAACGGAACGCCTTCGGGGTACAGCCCCGCAGCTGGCACCATTCGAGGAAGGACCCTGCAGTGTCGAACATGCCTGAAGCGGGAGGTATCGAACGAACCACCGCGATCGTCATCGGCACGGGACTCTCGGGCCTGGCCGTTGCCAGCGAACTGCAGCGCCGCGGAGTGGATTCCATCATCGTGGACGGGCTGGACCTGCTGGGCGCCGGCCACCCGGCCAACACCTCCTCGCTCCAGCGCTGCGACGCGGCCGACGCCGCCACCCTCAAGGAGCGCAACGAAATCCTCCGGCACCTACGGAACTACGCCGCGAGCCACAAGCTCGATGTCCGTAACAGCATCCGGGCACTTCAGCTGGACCACCTCAAAGCCGGTGTCAGCGGCCCCACACAGCAGTGGGCCGTGCGCACCCCCGGCGGGGTCCTGCTGGCGGACCACCTCGTCCTGACGCGCTGCGCCCACAGCCAACTGCGCCGGATGCTCTCCGAACTGGGCATGGCCGCCGGGCAGAACCTGATGGCCGCCATGCACGCACTCGGGATGTACCTCGTGGGGGTCGGCGACCTCGCCACCCCGACGCCTAAGGAAGTCCTCCGCCAGGCGAAAGTGGTGGGCCAGGCGATCTCCGCCAAGGTCCACCCCGACGGCTACCCGTCGGTCCTGGCCGGCAAATTCGCCCTCGCGGCCCCGGCCTAACCAGCCCCGGCCCAAACACCCCTCAACAGCCCTACCCGCACCAGCCCTCCGTCCGGGTTTCGTCCCAGCGCGGCTCCCTACCACAACGCGGGGTCAGTTACGGCCCATTAAAGGGCGCCAGATGGGCGCTAAGTGACCCCGCGTTGCTTCTGTTCAGCTTCCGGTGCCGCCCTGCTCCGTGCCCGCGAGGCGACGCCTGGCCATCAGGCCAAGGACAACCAGGATGCCCACGGCCGTCCCGACGAAAATCACGATGCTCCAGGGGAACGGCTCGGACGCGTTCGCGGAGCGCTCCGGCGTCGAGGTGATGCCTGGCTGGGGGGTGCCCAGCGTGGGGACGGCTGCCGCCGGCGTCGAGGCGCCCGTCGAGGCGCCCGCAGAACCTGCCGCCGCCGCCGAACCTGCCGCGGCGGTGAAGGTGAAGCTGCCCTCGATCGGGTGGCCGTCCGAGCTGACCACGCGCCATGCAACGGTATACACCCCGGCGGGGGCACCGGACCTGAGCTTCTGGGACGCGACGCTGTCCACGATCTCGACGCCGCCGTCGGCCCAGCTGGTTCCGGCAGCGTCGCTCACCAGGATCTGCGAGCCCAGCGCCAGCGGGGCCTTGTTGAAGGTGACCGACACCGTCTCCGGCGGCTTTGGCACGGTGGCGCCGGCTGCCGGGCTGCTAGATTCGGCGGCGTCGTGCGCGGAAGCCGGGGAACCGGCACCCAGCACGGCGGCGGCAAGAAGGAGGGCACCCAGCAGGGCGCTCAGAAACTGTCGGAAGAGGCGCATGGGAAAAGCTACTCCTAGTGTTGGCTTGCTAACAGCCTAGGCGAAATGGGGCGGTCGCCGCGGTACCGCACCATAGGATTCAAGTAACCACCCACGTCTCCCGGAGGACCAATGCTCAAGCAGGGCTCTGCACTCGACCGGTATTTTAAGATTTCCGAGCGGGGGTCCAACGTCTCCCGGGAGATCCGTGGCGGCTTCGCCACCTTCTTCGCCATGAGCTACATCGTGGTGCTGAACCCGCTCATCCTGTCCGGCCCGGATTCCGCCGGCAATACCCTCGGGTTCCCGGCCGTCGCCGCGGTCACAGCGCTTGTGGCCGGCATCCTGACCATCCTGATGGGCGCCTGGGCCAAGCACCCGTTCGCGCTGGCAACGGGCCTGGGCGTCAACGCGTTTGTGGCCGTCACGGTCGCCACCAACCCGGGCCTGACGTGGCCGGACATGATGGGCCTGGTGATGCTGTCCGGTGTCACCATGCTGATTCTGGTCCTCACCGGCTTCCGGACCGCTGTCTTCAAGGCGGTCCCGGAGGGGCTGAAGACGGCGATCGTGGTCGGCATCGGGCTGTTCATCGCCCTGATCGGCCTGGTCAACGCGGGCTTCGTGCGCCGCATCCCGGACGTCGCCGGCACCACGGTCCCGGTCGGGCTGGGTTTCGACGGGAAGCTGCTGGGCTGGCCCACCCTCGTGTTTGTGTTCGGGTTGATCCTGACCATCGCCCTCGTGGTCCGCAAGGTCAAGGGCGCGATCCTGATCGGCATCGTCGCCTCGACCATCCTGTCCGTGATCCTGGAATCCACCCTGCACATCGGACCCAGCTTCGACGGCAAGAACTTCAACCCGCAGGGCTGGTCCCTGGTGGCCCCGACGTTCTCCGAATGGGCTGCCCCGGACCTGTCCCTGATCGGCAGGGCCAACCCGCTGGGGGCCTTTGAGCACCTCGGCTTCGTCGCCGCGACCCTGCTGGCCTTTGTGATCCTGCTGAGCATCTTCTTCGACGCCATGGGCACCATGGTGGGACTGGCCACCGAGGCCGGGACGATCGACAAGGACGGCAACATTCCCAACGTGGACCGCGTGCTCCAGATCGACGCCCTCGGCGCGATCATCGGCGGCGGCGCGTCCGTCTCCTCGAACCAGATCTACGTCGAATCCGGGGCCGGCATCGGCGAGGGCGCCCGCACCGGCCTGGCCTCGATCGTCACCGGCCTGCTGTTCCTCGCGGCCATGTTCTTCACCCCGCTGATCAACCTCGTGCCGTTCGAGGCCGTGGCTCCCGCCCTCGTCATCGTCGGTTTTATGATGGTCTCCCAGGTCGGCAACATCGACTGGCAGGACTGGGGCATCGCGATCCCGGCGTTCCTGACCTTCACCCTGATGCCGTTCACCTACTCGATCGCCAACGGCCTCGGCGCCGGCTTCATCACCTTCGTCCTGATCCGCACCTTCCAGGGCCGGGCCCGCGAGGTGCACCCGCTGATGTGGGCCGTCGCCGCGGCGTTCCTGCTGTTCTTCGCGATCGGCCCGATCGAGGCCGCCCTGGGCATGAAGTAGCCTCTACTCCGCTTGCCCCGCCCGCTTCCCACCCGCCCCGCCCGCTTCCCACCCGCCCCGCCCGCTTCCCACCCGTCCTTCGCCGCCGAGGTGAGACTTCGCGCCCATGTTTGGTCGGGACATGGGCGCGAAGTCTCACCTCGGCGGGAATTGGTGCCGGGTTCCGGGATTTCGGACAGCACGACGGCGGCGCTGCTGGTTTTCGCGTCCCGCGTGCGGTGAGCTAGGGGTATGGTTTCGCACCCACCCGCCGTTGATGTCCCACCGCAGCCCTGGACCGGGAGGTTCGACGGCGACGGGGACGACTACCGCCGCTGGTGGCAGGCCGTCACCCCGTACACTCCGGCCGCCGGCCCTTCCGCTGCCGCCCCGACCCCTGAGGCCCCTGCTGAGGCCACTGCCGCGGCCGGGGCAGTGGCCCCCGCCGTCATCCTCGGCTTCGGCAGCGACGCCGGAGTCCGGCGCAACAAGGGCCGTCCGGGAGCCGCAACCGCCCCGGCCGCCATCCGCACCGCCCTCGGCCCGCTCGCCTTCCATCTGGGCCGGGACGTGCACGACGCCGGCGACGTCACCGTGGACGGCGACGTCACCGTGGCCGGGGATGCCCTGGCGGCCGGGCAGGCACGTGCCGGACTCGCCATCACCGCACTGCTCGACGCCGGGCTCCTCCCCGTGGTGCTCGGCGGCGGGCACGAGACGGCGTTCGCGAGCTACCTGGGCGTGACGGGATCGGCGGCAGTCCGCGGGGGGCTGAAGGTGGGTGTGCTGAACCTCGACGCGCACTTCGACCTCCGCGACGAGGCGTTGCCCAGTTCCGGCACGCCGTTCCTGCAGATGGCCCGCGCGGAAACCGCCGCGGGCCGCGAACTGACGTACGCCGTCGTCGGAATCTCCGAACCTAACAACACCCGGGCGCTGTTCCGTACCGCAGCAGAACTGGGCGTGGACTACCTCCTGGACGAGGACAGCTCGGCGGAGGCCGCGCATGACTTTGTGGCGGCGTTCCTGGCCCGGGTGGATGCGCTGTACCTGACCATCGACCTGGACGTGCTGCCGGCGTCGGTGGCCCCCGGCGTGAGCGCCCCGGCGGCGTATGGTGTGCCTCTGCCGGTGATCAGCGCCGTGTGCCGGCAGCTCGCCGCGAGCGGGAAACTTCTGCACATTGACGTGGCTGAGCTGAACCCGGAGTTCGACGTCGACAGCTGCACCGCGAAGGTGGCCGCCCGGCTGATCACAACACTGCTGGGCTAGCCGGCCTCAGACCCCGCTGCACGGCCGGCGCGCCGGCAAACGGCGCCGCGCCGGAAGCCTGCGCCAGGACGTCGTCCACGAACCGCAGGATCTCCTCCCCGGCCAGGATTCCCGCAGCCGAGGTCACCGTCAGGTTGGGCCCGGTGAAGGCGTCGCTGTCGAGTTCGCCGTGTGCGGGCCGGATCGCGATATCCGCGAGTTCAAGAATTCCCGCGTCGAGCCGCGAGTCGCCCGCCGCGACCAGCAGACCTGTTCCGCTCCGCCGCCGGACCTCATCCACGGCGGCTTCCTTGGTGATCGGGGCCGGCACGCAGTACAGCTTGCGTCCCTGCAGGGACGTGGTCCAGCCGCGGGCCTGGCACCAGGCGGCGAGTTCCTCGAGGTACGCGTCGGGCATCGCCTGCCGGTCAACGATCGAATACACGAAGAAGTCTTCGGCAGTCCGGACCCGCAGGATCGCGGGAACCGCCGCGCTGCCGGTGAGATGGTCCAGCACGTCGCTCAAGGGCGCGCACTCCGTCCCCAGGGACCGCTGGATGTGGCGGGACCAATCGGCGTCCGGCTCGCCGTCTTGCAGCAGCACCGCGCCATTGGTCGTCACGGCGTAGCCCCGGCCGAAGCCCGGCAGCCGGACCCGGGCGAACTGTGCCTGCGTTCGGGTGGTGACGGGCACAAAGACGCTCCGCTCCACGATCCCTTCCAGCAGCTCTTCGGCGGCCCGGGTCATAAAGGACAGCGGCGCCGCGTCGTAGACCTCGGCCACCACCATCCGGGGCGCCAGGTGGTCGGCTCCGCCGAGCGCCATGGAATTCGCCGAGTAAATCAGGGTACGGTCCAGGTCACTGGCAACCATGACCGGGCCGGTGCCCGCGTGAGTGCTCATACGTCCACCACGGACCTGCCATCGGCGCCGGTCGCTCCCGGCGTGTGCAGCGGGTGGATCAGGCCCACGCAGCTGTAGGCCAGCCCCGGAACTTCCAGTACCTCGACGCCGCGCTGGTCTGCCAGGTGCAGGACGTGCGCGAGCTCCGGAACCGCCTCGGGGCGCACCAGAACCTTCCACGGCACGCGCCGCAGCAGGACCCTGGTGGTTTCGCCGACCCCTGGTTTGACCAGGTTGACGTTGTTGATGCCGAAACTCCTGCTGATGTCCTCCACGGCGGCCCAGCCGGACCAGTCCGCTTCCGGAAGCCCGCCGATGTCCGCAGGGGCGTGCGCCGCGGCGGCCGTGACCTCGTCCCGCACTCCGGGGAAGTGCGCCGCGACCGCGTCCAGGAAGCCGTTGGAGACATCGCTGCCGGCCAGTTCCGAGTAGAACTTGGCGCCGTGGAAATCGCCCGGGCCGATCAGCGCCTTGTTGAAGACGGTGCGTGAGACGAGGCCGGAGACGGTGGAGTTCAGGCAGGCCGAAGGGACCAGGTAGTCCTCCCGGGTGCCGAAGATCCGGACACAGTGCCCCGGGTCCGCGAGGACGGCCAGGTCCGGCCGGAAGGCCGGTCCGTCGGTCTTTTGGAAGAGCTCGACGGCGGCCGCCAGCTCACGGGCGATCGCACCCTTGCCGGTCCAGCCGTCCACGAACATGATGTCTTCCGGGCGGTGATGGGCGGCGAGGTAACCGAGCGCTGTCTGGTCGATGCCGAGTCCGCGCACGATGCTGATGGCATAGTGCGGCAGGTCCAGGCCGTGGACTTCCAATGCCCAGCGCTTCATCAGGATCCCCACCGGCGTTCCGGCCCTGGCCAGGGACACCAGGACAGGGGCGTTGCCGCGCAGTTTCAAAACCTGCTCCGTCAGGGTGCCGACGGCGTGGGCGATCCGGGCGGCCGAGCTCCCGAGCGCAGCTTGGAACAGTGCGCCGTACTCGGGGGAGGGTTCGAACTCCTGCGGCAGTGATTCGGCGTAGCTGGCTTTCCCGGATTGGATCGCGGCTTCACGTTCGGCCCGCGGCGCCTCCAGTTGGGCAAAACTCAGGTCCTTGAGCAGCCACTGGACGTCGTCCGGCGCGTAGGAGCCGAAGTCGGGGCCGAGCAACGGTGCGGGGAACCGGGTGGGGAGCGGCGCCTGGCGCGGCGCCCGGCGCGGCGCCTGGCGCGGCGCCTGGCAAGGAAGCAGCACCAGCTGGACGTCGGCGCCGCTCCCCGCAACGGCCTCCGCGATCCGGCCGGTAGCCAGCAGCTGGGACTCCGGCGTGCCGGGCTCGGCCATGATCACCACCGTGTCGAAGAGTCCCCCGGGGTGCGCGAAGTTGTAGGCAAACCGTGGCCCGGGCCCGTCCGGGGCATCATCGTCGCTGTCAAAGGCAATCCCCGAACGGATGGCGTAGCCCGGCTCGTCGAGGGCCGCGATGGGCGACCGGGTACTGGTCGAATACCGGATGTCGGTGTCCGGGCACAGCTCCTGCAGCCGGGCAGCGACCGCCAGCGGGAGCGCCATGAACTCCTCCGTGGCCAGGACCAGGACGCGGGCTCCCGCCGTGGCGCCGGTGTGGCGGGAGTCGCCGGAACTTGCGCTCAGTGTTGCGGCGAGGGCGTCGGCGATCTCCGCCGCCTGCCGCGGATCGGCGCGCCCTGCGACGCCGAAGCGGGCGCTGCGGATGGGCGGCACGACGCCGGCCAGGTCCAGCAGCCGGACTTGACCCCGGCCGCGAACCGATGGATGCGGCCGCGGGAGGCTGCCGATCAGTTCCGCGGCATCCGCAGCAAGCGTGGCCGGCAACTGGATGCTGCCCTGGGCCAGTGCCACGGCGCTGATCCTGGCGTCAATTTCGAGCGCCAGTGCATCAAGCTGATTTCTGTCCGCGTCGGAGCGCAGGTCGACGAGGGATGCAATGATGTACCGGCGGTGCGGGGCCGTGTTGTGGAGTTCGCGGATGGTGTTGATGATCGTGGCGCCGGTGCTCAGCTCGTCATCGACCAGGACCACCGTTTCGGCCCGGTCCAGGGCGGCGCGGCTCGTGGGCAGCAACTGGTGGGACGTGGCGTGCGAATGCATCTCTTCGAACGCCCCGTACGGCGCTACCCCGCCGCTGCCCTGCCGGGTGGAGTGGATGTAGTACGTCCCGAGCTGCCCGGCCACCAGCTGTCCCAGCCCCGTGGCCGTTTCCGCGTAGCCGATGGTCACGGCGCCGGGAAGTTCGGTTTGCTGTCCCGCGAGCAAAGCGCAAAGGTCCGTCACGGCGGACGCCCTGGCCTGCCGCTCGTCCCGCTTCGCCGGGCCCTCCCGGGCCTGCGGGTCAGCCGGGTCCGCCGGGCTGGCATCGCCGTCCCGGCCCGGGCCCACGGCCAGCAGCTGCCCCAGCCTGTCTGCAGCCTCATCGATGACGGCCGTGAGTAATCCGGCGGACGCCGCGTGCCCGGCGGAGCCCTCGTGTTCCCTCCTGATGAGGAGTGCGAGGAGCCAGCCGGCCGACGTCGTGATTCCGGGTTCGGTGGGGACGTGCTTGGCGAGCACCCGGGAGACGAGCAGATGGGCCCGCTTCGGATTGCGCCGCAGCGCCAGGCCGACGAGGGCTTCCACCGGCAGCACCCCGTGACCGGGGGTCGAGGCCACGTCGACGCCGAGGGTATCGCGGACGTAGTTTCCGCTCCAGGGGGCATCCGTACGGACTGCCTTCATCGCATGCTCGCTTCCAGTAGTTCGACAAAATTGACGCCTGGCCGGGCGACCCCGAAGGCCCGGGCCCGCAGCAGGGTGCGCTCCGCCCAGGCACGGTGCGGCTTCAACTCATTCATCTTGTTTCCATAGGACGACGCTTTCACGCCACCTCCCGCGCTCCCGGCAATATCCCGGGCATCGAGGTACTCCTCATGGCTCACGACGCACATGGAATGCACTACGGGAACGTGGGTGGGGTGGATGACCGTCTTGCCGAGCAGCCCGTTGGCCAGGTCCAGCTCGATCTCGCGAATCAGGCCGTCCAGGTTGTCCATCAGGATGCGCTGGCGGAGCTCGCCTTCGTTGACGGCCTCGAACGGCGAGGACCGCAATTGCGTCCTCAGGACCCGCTCGGTATTGACGAAGTGCTCCCACACTGGTCCGGAAATGACCCAGCCGTTCTGCCGTCGGCCGAAGATATTCACCACGTCGCCGATGATGTTGGCGACGACTTTGACGTTGTAGATGGTCAGGTCGCGGGAACGCCGCAGCCCGAAAGCGCTGGACATGTCCGTGGCGCCGATCCGGACGCACAGCACCAGTTCGCGGAACTCCTCGATCAAGGCCAGGTTGTCCGTCAGCACCCGGACCCGAGATTCAAGATGGGTTGTCGACAGGTCCTCGATGATGGGCATGGCCTTCAGCGCCTGCGCCGCCGAAGCGCCGCCGCGGCCGGCCTCCTCGTTAAGCTGCTGCAGCGCCACCATAAAGGCGCGTCCCCGGCCTGTTTCGTTCTCAAACTTGGGCAGGACGAAGCCGTAAACGGCCCCCAGTGCGGCACCGGCCCGGCGTCCGACGTCGAGCAGCTGTTCCGGGGTGCGGCATCGGATGAAGATCAGTGGCAGCTCGCCCGGATCGTCCTGCGAAAGCTCCGCCAGCGCTGTGAGCAGGTTCTCCTCCGCCGCGGGCACTTCATCATCGGGTACGGCGTCCTCCAGGCAAATGACGATACTCAGACACCCGGCCCCGGCCTGCTTCCGGATGCCCGCCGCGAGGCCGCTCCGGTTGGCAGGCGAGTAGAGGGTGGCACCCAGGGCCACGGCCAGCAGTCCTGGGTCCGAGGTGCGGTGAAGGACCTCGGGGCGCAGATGGAAAAGCCGATCCTTGGCGGATTCAGGCAGGGCTCTGAAGTGCTGCATCTTCCCCTAATTCTTAGCTGCGGTGTGCTGCCGGTTAGCGCAGGAGTACCCGTTGGTCCAGTGGAATCGTCATGGTGAACCCGAAGGTGGCCCAGATGACGGCGTCGGAGGCATCTGCCGGGACGAACTCGGCGCGGACCTCAAGGACCCCGCCGATCCGCACGACATACAGAACGCTCCGGAAGCCGCCGTCGTTCCTGGCGGCCACCGCGGCGGCGGCGCCGTCGAAGACTCCGATCGTCAAAGGTGACTCGCCAGCGATGAACAGTGCGCGGCGCAGCAGCCGGACGTGGCGCAGGGATACGATTCCGGACAGGTCCTGAATTCCGGCCAGGGGCCGGTTACCGGGTGTGCTGACCGGGGTGCCGGCCTTGTGCCCGTCCGCGTGATGGGCACCCGTGGTGAGGTTCTGGTCCTCCCATGCCACCGAGCGGGCCCCGGCCACCAGGAGCGAGCCGATCGCGGATTGCCTCGCGTTCAGGCGCACCACCGGGTTCGCTTGCCCCAACTCGCGGAGGCTGCCAAAGGCCGGAGCCGGGAACAGCCGCTCCGCGGACGCTGGGGCGGAGCGGGGCGCCGGGCCAGGCCTGGTCGCCGGAGGGGCGCTGGTCGCCGGAGCTCCGCCGGCCGACCCCGGGCCAGGCCCGGCCGCCGGACGGCGCGCGGGTCCGGGGCCGAGCGTCAGTCCCGCGGAAACGGCGGAACCGGACGGACCGGCGGAACCGGACGGGCCGGCGGGAACGGAGACCCGTGCTCGGTGGCCGAGCGTCAGTCCCGCGGAAGGCGAAGGGCCGGCGTCCGGCGGACCGGGGTCCCGGGGCGGGGCGGCGCCGGCCGAAGCGGGCGGCGCAGTATCCGGCTGCCTGACGGCTTTCCGGCGCCGGCTGAGGTAGTCGATATCGGTCCGCACCGGGCTTCGATTCAACCCCATGGTCAGAGCTTCAACTTGAAGTCCACGGCAACGGCGGCGAGCCCGGCCTCATAGCCCTGACCGAGGGCCCGGAACTTCCAACCTCCGCCATGCCGGTACAGCTCACCGAGGATCATGGCGTTGATCTTATCCAGGTTCCCCCGCGGCACGCTGAAACGCAGGAGTTCCCGGTTCTCCTCATTGGCGACCCGCAGATAGGCGTTCTTGACGGCGCCGAACGTGCCGGGCCCTCGGACATCCGGATCCACGTAGAGCAGTACCGCGATCTTGCTGACCGTCCCGGGCACCCGGGTGAGGTCGACGTCGATCTGCTCCTGGTCTTCCGCCCCGGCGAAGGCGATGCTGCCTTCGGGGCTGGCGATCTGGTTGAAAAAGACGAGGTGGTCATCCGAAATGGCGCGGCCGTCCGGCCCGCACATGATCGCCATCGGCACCAGCTCGGCTTGCGGCCCACGGCTGGGCACCATTTCCCAGCCGATCCCAAGAAGTACTTTCCCGAGTCCGGGGTTCTCAGCGGTGAGGGCGGCGTTGCTGCCCGCGACCATCGAAGCCACTAGTGTCCTTCCAGGTGAAGACCGTCAACATCAAATTTGTCCCGCAGGAACTGGCCGTGAACCGCCAGTTCCGTGATAGCCCCCGTGCGGACCTGGTTGTCCAGGTTATTGACGGTTGAGTAGAGCGTGTCAAGCTGCTCCAGCAATGCCGTCGTGTCCGCGGAGTCCTCATTCCGTGACGAAGCGGCCAGCATCAAATAGGCGCGCAGCGGCGCCGGCAGATAGTCGGTGATGATGGCGTTAAGGAGGACGCGCTGCTCGGTGGACGCCCCGGATTTCCCGATGTAGCCGATGAGGGACCCGAGGATGTCGGCCAGCGCCAACAGTTGTGAGACCACAACGGTTGGCAGTTCGGCGCCCTTGCTCAGCGCCGTCCCGCGCAGCTCCCGGAGCGCGGCCCCGGTGGCTGCCAGCTCGCCCGCAACCGGATCGGCGGCGGGCAGCACGTCGCTGGAGTCGGCAGCGGGGCGGTTACCCGCTCCGCTGCCGAACAGCGAGCCTAAGAATTTTGCGACCATAGCCCGTAAGCCTATTGCTCAGGGCCGGTGGCCGCTAATTTCCCTCCTGCTGGCGCACCCGGTCCAGGTAGGGACGGGCGCGTTCAAGCCCTGTTTCGAGGGCATGAACGGTGCCTTCCATGCTCTTGTTGGCTTGCGAGCGGAACGTGTCGATGGCGTCCATGGTCTGGAAGACGTTGTCGAACGCTTTCTGCAGGGTCTCCACGCTGACGCCGGAGCTGGCCGCCTGCTGGTGGATCCGGGCGGTCTGATCCTTCAGCATCTCGCTCGTCTTGAGGATCATGTTGTTCGTGGTGGTGTTGATGGCGTCGATCTGATCCAGCACCATCTTCTGGTTGGCGAGAGCCTGGGCCACGATCACGGCGGTCCGCAGCGCGGAGATCGTGGTGGTGCGGGCACGCTCAACGCCCTTGATCAGTTCGGTGTTGTTCTTGCGGATCATGTCGATGGCCAGGTAGCCCTGGACCGATACGGCCAGCTGCGTCAGGATGTCCTGGTGGCGCTGGCGGATCGGGTACAGCACATCGGCGTCGAGTTTGCCGGCTTCTTCGATCTGGCCCGAGATCTTCATCTCGTCGACTTTGGCTGCTGTTGCCCCGTCCAGGGCCTTCGCGAATACCGCGTACTCACTCAGCCCCTGCATGGTTTCCCACAGCTGGGTCTTTTCCTGGGCCAGTGCGGCGTTGTCCTTGAGCAGCGAATCCTGCCCCGCCATCAGGGACTTGATGATCTTGTCCAACTGCGTCTGCGCGGATTCGTACTTCTGGAAGTACTTGGCCAGTTTGTTGCCGCCGGGAATGATTCCCAGGATTTTGCGGCCCACGCTCAGGTCGGCCGCGTTCGGGGTGAGGTCTTCCACCGTGGACCGGAGTTCGCCAAGGGTGGACGCTACCTGCACCTGGGCGCTGCTGCCGGACTTCTTCGCGCCGGCCAACGACGTGGACGACCGCTCAAGCAACCGGCTCGAGGTGTCAGCGGAGGACACCAGCTGCTGGCCCGCCAGCCGGTTGATTCCGTCGATCTTGCTGGAGTACTCGGGGCTGTGCGGGTTCATGGCAGCGACTTCACTGACGAAAGCCCGCGCCTGCGCGTTGATTTCCTGCTGGCGTTCAGCCGGAACCGGGACCATCCCCGGGGCGTCGTCCACCTTGACGATGTCCACGGATTCCGGCGCGTTCAGTACCAGCGGCGCCGGCGACGCCGTCTCAGGCGGTGTGAGTTGCATGCTCATTGTTGTCTCTCTCTATTCTCTGGTCGCGGCGTCTTAGCCGAGCTGGACGCCGAAGTCCGCGGCGATGCCGGCGAGGCCGGTGGCGTACCCCTGTCCGACGGCCTTGAACTTCCATTCGCCGTTGTTCCGGTAGAGCTCTGAGAAGATCATGCAGGTCTCCGGCGCCGCATCCTCGCTGAGGTCATAGCGCACCACTTCCACGTCAGTCTCCTGGTTCACCACGCGGCAGTAGGCGGCGCGCACCTGGCCGAAGTTCTGCCGGCGGGTCTCTGCCTGGTCAATCGAGACCACAAAGACGATCCGCTCAACATCTGTGCCCACTGCCGAGAGCTCGACGGCGACCACTTCGTCGTCGCCGTCGCCCTCGCCGGAACGGTTGTCCCCCTTGTGGACCACCGAGCCGTCGGGTGCAGCCGGCTGGTTGTAGAAGATGAAATCCGCGGAACTGCGGACTTTTCCGTCGGCGCCGAGCAGGAGCGCCGAGGCATCCAGGTCGAACGCATCGCCGGTTGTTGTCCGGGGATCCCAGCCCAGCCCGATGAGAACCTTGTTCAGCCCCGGATCGGTCTTGGTGAGCGAGAGGTTACTGCCTTTGGTAAGGGTCAAGCCAGCCATGATTGTTCTCCTAGTTCAGTCAGGTGGGCCGGCCCGGGTTCCCCCGGGCCGCCGGGTTTCTAGTCCAGCGCGATGCCGAAGTCCGTGGCCACGCCACGGAGGCCTGAGGCGTAGCCCTGGCCCACGGCACGGAACTTCCACTCGCCGTTGTGGCGGTAGATTTCCGCGAAAATCATGCACGTTTCGGCGGCCGCGTCCTCGGTGAGGTCGTAGCGGACCACTTCGTTGCCGGTCTCCTCGTTCACCACCCGGCAGAACGCGTCGCGGACCTGGCCGAAGTTCTGCCGGCGGGCGTCTGCCTGGTCGATCGACACGACGATCACGATCTTCTCGACGTCGGGTGCGACGGCGTCGAGGTCGATCAGGACCTGTTCGTCGTCGCCGTCGCCGTCGCCGGTGCGGTTGTCCCCCTGGTGCACGATGGCACCGTCAGCCGAAGACAACTGGTTGTAGAAGATGAAGTCGGCGTTGGAGCGGACCTTGCCATCTGCCCTGACCAGCAGCGCCGAGGCGTCGAGGTCGAACTGTTCGCCCGCCGTGGTCCGCGGATCCCAGCCGAGGCCGATCATGGCCCGGCGGAGCCCCGGATCAGCCTTTGTCAGGGACAGGTTGCTGCCTTTGCTCAGGGTCAGGCTGGACATGTGTACCTCCTTGGTGCGCTGCGGGGACGGGCTTAGAGCACGGAAGCAGCGACGCCGAGAACCTCGGCGGCGGTGCGGCCGTTGGCCGGGGTGCCGATCGCCTGGAAGGTCCAGGCGTTGCCGGTCCGCGACAGCTTCGACATGACCATTGCCGTGTTTTTCCCTGCCTCGGTGAGGGAGTAGCGGGCAACTTCCGGGCTGCCCGCGGCCGAGTCGTCGATGACCCGGCAGAACGCGTTCTTGACCATATCGAAGGTCTGCTGGCTGTAGCTCGTGATGACAAACACGACGTGCTTGACCGCCGGAGAGACCGCGGGCAGGTTCACCATCATGGTCTCGTCGTCGCCGTCGCCGGCGCCGGTGAGGTTGTCACCGGTGTGCCGGATGGCGCCGTCCTTGCTGGTGAGCTGGTTGAAGAAAACCGTGTCCAGGTGCTTGCCCTCGCCGTCGAACATGATGGCCGAGGCATCCAGATCGACCTCAGCGGTCTTCGTTCCGCCGAAGAACCCCTTCTTGGCCGGCACCGCGGAGTCCCACCCCAGACCCAGGCGGACGTTCGTCAGGGACTCGCCGTTCTGCTTCGTGAGCGACAGTGACTGGCCTTTTTCCAAACTCAAACCCATTGATTTACTCGCTTTCCATAGTGGTGGCTACTGCTTGGTGCTGGCTACCGACGGACCGTTCGCATCCGCCGGCTCGAGTGTTTCGTCCTGCCCGGCGGCACTGTCCCGCCTGTTGCGCAGGATGGATCCTGTGAGGGCGGCGCCGATGAAGACCAAGCCGATGAGGCCGGTGATGATCTCGTTGATGGGGACCACGATGGTGATCAGCAGGATGACGGCCAGGGCGCCAATGGCCCAGTGCGCGCCGTGGTCCAGGTACTTGAATTCATCCAGCGTTCCCTGCCGGACCAGGAAGACGGTCAGGGAGCGGACGAACATGGCGCCGATGAAGCCGAGTCCGAGGGCGATGATGATGGGATCGGAGGTAATGGCGAAGGCACCGATCACCCCGTCGAAGGAGAAGGAGGCGTCGATGACTTCAAGGTAGAGGAACAGCATAAAGGCAGCCTTGCCGGCCAGCTTGGCGGAACCGGAGGGACCTGAGTGGACCACGAGGTCCGCGTCCGCAGCGTCAATGTCGCCGTCCTGGTCGACATCGAAAAGGTTACCGAGGCCGTTCACCAGGAAATAGGTGATCATGCCGAGCAGGCCCGAGAGCAGGACGATTCCCTGCTTCTCACCGGACACGGCACCGGCGAAGGCCAGCGCGGCCATTCCGGCGATCAGGGATGCGCCCTCGAGCATGCCCAGCCGGGCCAGCGGGATTTCGAGGAACTTGATCCACTTGATCTCACGCTGGGCGAGGATGAAGTCCAGGAACAGCATCAGGAGGAACATCCCGCCGAAGGCCGCAATCTGGGGGTGCGCTTCGTGCAGGAGGTAGCCATAAGTGCCGGGAGCGCCGGGATCGCCCTTTTCCATGGCCAGGCTGACCGCTTCAATGGGGTTCAGGCCGGCTGTGACTCCGACGATGAGGAGCGGGAACAGGATGCGCATGCCGAAGACCGCGATGATGATGCCCACGCTGAGGAACATCTTCTGCCAGAACGGGTTCATCCGCTCGAGGATTCGGGCGTTGACCACGGCATTGTCAAAACTCAGGCTGATTTCAAGAATGCCCAGGATGATGCAGAGGATGAGCGCCTCGGGTCCGCCGTAGAGAAAAGCGACCACCAATGCAATGATGGTGACCGCGAACGACCAACCGAATGTCTTGAGAACCACGCTGGAACAACTCCTGGAACTACTGGTCCTGACCAGTCAATGACGGCAGGACGGCGAAAACCATCCCGGAAGTTATCCCCAGGACTTCGTGCCAATATCATATCGGCAGGGTGCGACGCTGTGCAGCCCCGTCCCCCACCTTCTCACAACGTCCGCAGCCCGGTCCAAGTTCCGTCCGCCTTCCCGGCACTGATGGGTCACCCGGCCATCAGCCTCACGGGCCGGGGCGCGGTCAGCTGCGCCGCACCTGCACGCCGTCGGACTTCAGGAAGAGCTGCGTCCCGGACGGGTCCGCGGGGACCAGCCAGAGCACGTTGCCGCTCACCGAGACTTCTTCGACCTCCCCGGCCGCCAGGACCTGTGCGTGCTTGAGGATTTCAACCCGGTCGCCGGCCTTGAGGCTTCCCCAGTTCGAAACCGTGGCGGCGGATACCAGGCGCCTGGACATAACCGTCCCGCGTGCTTTCATGAACTTCTACCCCTTTGTATATGTTCTGTGTCACAACATCGTTGGTGCGACTTCCCCTTTGTACTACAGTTCCCGGGCCCCCGCCGGCCGTGTCGCCCACAATTTCGGGGCCGCCGGAAATTGCCCGGCCAAACCGCAGTTTGTTTGCCGTCAGGCGAGATTTCCGACGGCGGATTCGGCCGCCGCCCGGACCTTCCCCGAGGCAACGAGGCGGTCCGCCGCCTCCAGCTCCGGGGAGAGGAACCTGTCGGTTCCCGGACCGTCGACGACGTCGCGCAGCGCCGCGATCACCGCGGTGCCTGCCGGTCCCGGCACAAGTTCGCCGCCGGAGAGCTGGGTACGGATCTCGAGCGCCCTCGCCGACGTGACGAGTTCGATCGCCAGGACACGACGCAGGTTCTCCACGGAGCGGCGGAGCTTGCGGGCCGCGTGCCAGCCCATGGAGACGTGGTCCTCCTGCATCGCGGAGCTCGGAATTGAGTCCACCGACGCCGGGACGGCCAGCCGCTTGTTGTCCGAGACCAGCCCGGCCTGGGTGTACTGGGCGATCATCAGGCCCGAGTCGACGCCGGGATCCGCTGCCAGGAAAGCCGGCAGCCCGTGCGAGCGGGCCGGGTCCAGCATCCGGTCGGTCCGGCGCTCGGCAATGGAGCTGAGGTCCGCGACGGCGATGGCCAGGAAATCCAGCACATACGCCACGGGCGCACCGTGGAAGTTGCCGTTGGAGCTGACCCGGCCGTCGGGCAGGACCACCGGGTTGTCGATCGCGGCAGCGAGTTCACGGGACGCCACCATGGCGGCGTGGTCCACGGTGTCGCGGACGGCGCCGGCCACCTGGGGTGCGCAGCGCAGCGAGTAGGCGTCCTGGACCTTGGTGTCGTTGATCCGGTGCGAGGCCACGATCGGGGAGTTGGACAGCACGCGCAGCATGTTGTCCGCGGAGGCGGCCTGTCCGGGGTGCGGCCGGAGCGCGGCGTGCAGTTCGGGCAGGAACACCTGGTCGGTGCCGAGCAGCGCCTCGACGCTGAGCGCGGCGGTGATGTCCGCCGTCGTGAGCAGCTGGCGGATGTCGGCGATGGCCATGAGCAGCATGCCCAACATGCCTTCGGTGCCGTTGACGAGGGCCAGGCCCTCTTTCTCGGCGAGGGTGACGGGTTCGATCCCGTGCGCGGCGAGGAGTTCGGCGACCGGGTTTTCTCCGCGTCCGCCGTAGGGCGTGCCGTCGGGGCCGGTGGCCTCGCCTTCGCCCATCAGGACCAGGGCGCAGTGGGACAGCGGGGCTAGGTCGCCGGAGCAGCCGAGGGAGCCGAATTCGCGGACCACCGGGGTGATGCCCGCGTTGAGCACGTCCACCATGGTCTGCAGCACCACGGGGCGGACGCCGGTGCGGCCGGAGGCGAGGGTCTTGGCGCGCAGGAACATGATGCCGCGGACCACCTCACGTTCCACGGCGGGGCCCATGCCGGCGGCGTGGCTGCGGATCAGAGATTTCTGCAGCTGGGCGCGCAACTCGTTGGGAATGTGCCGGTTGGCCAGGGCGCCGAAGCCGGTGGAGATGCCGTAAGCCGGGGCCGGGCTGTGGGCGAGGCGGTCGATGTGGGCGCGGACCTTGGCGACGGCGTCGAGCGTGTCCCGGGAGATGGTCACCTTCGCGTCGTGGCGGGCGACGGCGACGACGTCCTCGGGCGTGACGCCGCTGGAGCCAAGCGTGACAGTGAGCGGTGAGTTCGTGGGGGGAGTCATGATATTTCCTGGTTCTTTTCTTTTCAGAGCCTGCAGTCACTGGGGCCCCTGCAGGCCGGGTTCCCTGGCCGAGCTTGCGAGGTTAGGGGGCCTGTGGGGACATGGGGATGCGGACGCCGCGTTCCCTGGCGACTTCGACGGCGCGGTCGTAGCCGGCGTCGACGTGGCGGATGACGCCCATGCCGGGGTCGTTGGTGAGCAGGCGTTCGAGCTTCTGCGCGGCGAGGTCCGTGCCATCGGCGACAGAGACCTGGCCGGCATGGATGGAGCGGCCGATCCCGACGCCGCCGCCGTGGTGGATGGAGACCCAGGTGGCGCCGGAGGCGGTGTTGAGCAGGGCGTTGAGCAGCGGCCAGTCGGCGACAGCGTCCGAGCCGTCGGCCATGGCCTCGGTTTCGCGGTACGGGGAGGCGACGGAGCCGGAGTCGAGGTGGTCCCGGCCGATCACGATGGGCGCTTTGACCTTGCCTTCCTTGACCAGCTGGTTGAACAGGAGTCCGGCCTTGGCACGGTCGCCGTAGCCAAGCCAGCAGATCCGCGCCGGCAGGCCCTCGAACTCCACGCGCTCAGCGGCGGCGTCGAGCCAGCGGTGCAGGTGCTTGTTCTCCGGGAAGAGGTTTTTAATGGCGGCATCCGTGACGGCGATGTCCTCCGGGTCGCCGGAGAGCGCCACCCAGCGGAACGGGCCGAGGCCCTCGCAGAAAAGCGGGCGGATGTAGGCCGGGACGAAGCCTGGGAATTCGAAGGCGCGGTTGTAGCCGCCCTTGCGGGCCTCGTCGCGGATGGAGTTGCCGTAATCGAAGACCTCGGCGCCGGCGTCCTGGAACTCGACCATGGCCGCCACGTGCCTGGCCATGGAGGCCTGGGCCTTCTTGGTGAAGCCGGCCGGGTCTGCGGCGGCTTCACGGTGCCATTCCTCGATGGCGACGCGTTCGGGGAGATAGCTCAGCGGGTCGTGGGCCGACGTCTGGTCCGTGACGATATCCACCGTGAGCTCGCCGGCGGTGTGGCGGCGCAGGATCTCCGGGAAGACCTCGGCGGCGTTCCCGACATAGCCCACGGACCAGCCGCGGCGCTCTTCCTTGGCCGCCAGCACCTTGGCGATGGCGGCGTCGAGGTCGGTCTCCACCTCGTCGAGGTAGCGCTTGCCGGCGCGGCGGCGCAGGCGGCTTTCGTCGACGTCGACAATCAGGCAGGCGCCGTCGTTCAGGGTGACGGCGAGCGGCTGGGCGCCGCCCATGCCGCCGCAGCCGCCGGTGAGGGTCAGGGTGCCGGCGAGGGTGCCGTCCTCATCGCCGGTGAGTTTGCGGGCGATCGCGGCGAAAGTCTCGAAGGTGCCCTGCAGGATGCCCTGGGTGCCGATGTAGATCCAGGACCCGGCGGTCATCTGGCCGTACATCATCAGGCCCTCGGCCTCGAGCCGGCGGAATTCGGGCCAGTTGGCCCAGTCGCCGACGAGGTTGGAGTTGGCCAGCAGCACCCGCGGCGCCCATTCGTTGGTGCGGAAAACGCCGACGGGCTTGCCGGACTGGACCAGCAGGGTCTCGTCCTTCTCCATGGTTTCCAGCGTGCGGGTGATGGCGTCGAACGCGGCCCACGACCGGACGGCGCGGCCGGTGCCGCCGTAGACCACAAGGTCATCGGGGCGCTCGGCCACCTCGGGGTCCAGGTTGTTCATAAGCATGCGCAGCGGGGCTTCGGTCTGCCAGCTCTTGGCGGTGAGTGTGGTGCCGCGGGCTGCTTTGACCGGGCGGGCACCGGTGGTGAAATCGGCGGGTGCCATGAGGCTCCTTCTCGTCTTTTCTCGGCTGCTTCGGAGGAATGAGGTTCTGTATCAACTAAAGCCTGTCCGCGGCCACGGAGACAGGGCGTCAGAGCGGGTGCTGTCCGGGATTCCAGACGCGCCCCTCCCTCCGTTGCGCTATCACTTTTGGTTGCTAAAACAGGCGAATGGGGGCCGTAAGTGATAGGGCAACTGGTCAGGACGGTTGCGGGCGGCCGTGGATCCGGACCGAGAGCTCGTCGGTGACCTTCTGCACCCGTGCGGCCAGCGCCGGCCACCCTTCCGCGGGCAGTTTCTCCTCAAGGAACGTCACGGCGACGGCGGCCGTCGGCCAGCCCACGTGGTCCGTGACGGCGGCGGCGATCGAGCCGAAGCCGGGCGTCACTTCGCCGTGTTCGGTCGCGTAGCCGCGCTGCCGGACCTGGTCTAGGTGCGAGGACAGGGCAGAGTACTTCATGATGGGCGACTCGGTCTCGTGCCGGGCGCTGAACGCGGCGGCGTTCGGGTACAGCGCCCGGACCTGAGACTTCGGCAGCGCGGCGAGGATGGCCCGGCCGCTCGCGGTGAGGTGGCTCGGCAGCCGGACCCCGACGTCGGTCACGAGGGAGGGCCGGTTCTTGGCCCGCTCCTCCACGATGTAGAGCACATCGCGGCCGTGCAGCACGGCCAGATGGGCGCTTTCGCCGATCACGTCGACGAGCGAGGCGAGCATCGGCCGGCCCAGCCGGGACAGGGGTTCCTGCCGCGAATAGGCGGAACTGAGCTCGAAGGCGCTGATGCCCAGGCCGTAGCGCTGCTCCTCATGCAGGTGCAGCACAAAGCCGTTCGCCTCCATCACCCCGAGCAGGTGGTAAACGCTGGAACGCGGCAGGCCGAGCGCCGTGGCAATGTTCGACGCCGCCATTGGCCCGCGCTTGGAGGCAAGCAGTTTGAGGATGCGGAGGGTGTTCTCTGCCGCCGGCACCTTGGACGACGCCTTCGCGGCGGCGGCCTTGCCTGCCGGCCTGGCGGTGGCGGGCACGCCCGGCGCGGCGGTAGGCGCATCCGGCGCGGGCACGCCCGGCGCGGCGGTGGCGCTCAGGCTGGTGGTGCTCGTTGGCATGGGTCCTCTTCGAAATCGGGGCGTGTCCGGTATCCCGTACTTAAGCATGCGCCCGCCCGGTGCCGAGGGACGGTCCGCCGCGGCACCGCGTGTCTGGAATCCCGGACATTGCGGCGAGGGAGCCAGCCGCGGGCGGGGTACCTCTAGATTTCCGCCGCTGCCCGCGTGTCCCGCCCGGCTGTGCCGTCCGACGTCGGCTAGACATACCCCATGACCCGCTCACCGAACCCCGATCTCGCCGCCGCAATTGAAGAAGGTCACCGGCACCGCGACCGGGAGAACATGCAGCCGACCCTCGAGTATTTCCAGCGTCTCCTCGCGGAATATCCCGGCGATCCCTTTGCGCTCTTCGAGGTGGGCGGATCCTACGACACTGCCGGCGAGGAGGAGCGCGCCCGCGGCTTCTACGAGCAGGCGATGGACGCCGGGCTGGACGGCGACACTCTGCGCCGGTGCTTGTTGCAGTACGGCAGCACCCTGCGGAACCTCGGACTCCACGAGGAATCGCTGGCCGCGTTGCGGCAAGCCCGGGCCCTGTTCCCCGGCTCCGACTCGGTCCGCCTCTTCCTGGCCCTGTCCCTGCATGCCGCCTCCCGCAGCGATGCCGCCGTCGCCGAACTCCTGGAACTGGCCACGGACCGTATCCGCACCGAGGAGGTCATCCGCTATGAGGCCGCGTTGCGCGGCAACGCGGCCTTTCTGGCCGGCCTAGACCGGCAGGCCGTTCCCGGCCGCCCCTGCTAGGGATCCGGCCCCAGGCCCCCAGTGCCCGGGCCGCAGCAGCGAGCCGGGAAGCACGGTCGAGGAATCGCCCCTGGCGGCGTTGAGCTGCAGCTGGGTCAGGAACAGGGTGCCGGACAGATCGGCGCCGGTTAGGTCTGCGTCCCGCAGGTCGGCACCGATAAGGTCCGCGCCGCGCAGGTCCGCACCCCGCAGTTCGGCCGCGATGAGGTAGGCGGCCCGGAGGTTGGAACCCCGCAGGTCCTGCCCGGCCAGCCGGGCCCCGATCAGGTCGGCGCCCGGGCCGATCTTCCTTAAACGTTTCGACGGCGCCGGGGCTGTGGCCCGGACGAGTTCACTCGCACGGGCCAGCAGTGCGTTGACCCCGTCCCGGTGTCCGTTCACGTCGATCGCCAGGATGGCCTCGGGCGGCTGAAGGGTGAGCCGTTCCGTCTCCTCGAAGGCCGCCAGCAGCTCACCGTGGAGCGGCGCTGTCCGGGGCATACCGAGGGCCTCATTGAGATACCAGAGGACCTCGTGCAGCTGCCGGGTGACCGGGAAGACCGCGAACATCAGCCGCCCCGAATCCGGCGCCTCCCGCCAGCCCGTCCCGGAGAACGTCTGCTGGGTGACTTTCTGGCCCGCTCCGAAGCAATCGAAGACGGTGCAGCCCTTGAAGCCGCGTTCCCGCAACTGCGGGTGGATGGCGCAGCGGAAGTCCGCCTCGAGGTTCACGCAGGGATCGCCTGCGGCCTTGTCCACGGCGAAATCCGCAGACCTGGCAAAAGCCAGGGCAACGCAGCAGAGCCCGGCGCAGTTGGCGCAATCAGCCACGAGCCGGCGGTGCCGGCTGCTTTGAAGTGTCAGCGGTACGGACGTCACGGGAGTCCCTTCCTGGTCGACGGCGCTTCCAGTGCGGAAGTCTACGCCGCCTTCGGGCCGAAACGCGCCCCGGGAACGAAGTCCTACCCGGAGCGGATCACCTCGCTTATATGGTGACGACCACCTTGCCGCGGGCCCGGCCTTCGTGCAGGTACCGGATCGCCGCGGGTGCGTCGGCCAGCGGGTAGCTCTTGTCGATGACCGGTGACACCGAGCCGGCGTCGATGAGTTCGGTCAGGAACCGGAGGTCGTCGGCGCGCTCGACCGAGATAAGCCCCTTGAGTTTCTGGCCCACGAAGAGGGACAGGATGGGGGCCCGCAGTGAGCGTTCAAAGCCGCCGGTCCAGCGCCCGCCGCCTTCGCCGCCGACGATCACCAGGGTTCCGTGCGGCTTGAGCGCCCGACGCAGGACCGAGAGGGGGCGGTTGCCGGCGGTGTCGATAATTAGGTCGTATTGCTTCGAGCCGTCGGCGAAGTCGTCGTGCTTGTAGTCAATGACATGATCGGCGCCGATCGAGCGGACCAGATCCGTCTTCGCGGTGCTGCACACCCCGGTGACCTTCGCACCGAACGCTTTGGCGAGCTGCACGGCGTAAGCGCCGACGCCGCCTCCCGCGCCGATGATCAGTACGTCCTGCCCGGGCTGGACCTGCCCGCTGTCGCGGAGGCCCTGGAGCGCCGTGACGGCCGAGATCGGGACGGCGGCGGCCTGCACGAAGCTCAGGCTGGCCGGCTTCAGCGCCAGCTTTCCCTCCTTTGCGCAGACATATTCGGCAAAGGACCCTTCGCAGGTGCCGAAGACTTCATCGCCGGGCCGGAATCCGACGACGTTCCGGCCGGCCGCTTCCACCTCACCGGCGACCTCCCGGCCGCGGATGCCGTTCTTGGGCGCCTTCAGCCCGAAGCCGAAGGCGCGGGTCAGGTACGGCAGCCCGGTCATGAGGTGCCAGACACCCTGGTCGACGCCGGCGGCGCGGACCCTGATGAGCACCTCGTCGTCGGCGGGCACCGGCCTGTCGACATCGCGCAACTCCAGCACATCCGCAGAGCCGTAGACGTCTTGAACGATTGCTTTCATGGTGCTTCTCCTTCAGGATCCGGGTACTGGAACACGTCATCGAGGGGAACCCCGAAGACATGGGCAATCTGGAATGCCAGCTCAAGCGAGGGCGAGTAGCGGCCCTGTTCAATGGCGATGACGGTCTGGCGGGTGACGCCGATCCGCTCGGCCAGCTCCGCCTGGGTGAGTTCGCCGCGCTCAGACCGCAGCCGGCGGATCGAGTTGGTGACCCTTGTCGGTTTCACCACGGCTGGAAGCCCCTGCGGTAGGCCACGATCCTGGCGCCGGAGCCCAGGATTGCCGAGAGGAAGAAGGCCAGGTAAATGGCATTGGCGATCCAGAAGTGCTCCACCTCAGCCATCGCCAGCACCAGGCCCGCCACTCCCCCGACCACGAGGAAGGACTGGCCGACGTACTCGCCGAAGCGGTAGATCTCCCTGTCACGCTGATCCTTCTTCCCGGCCTCCCCGGCGGAGAACGTCCGGATCACGGTGTGCAGCACAATGGATCCCGCGATCGATCCGCCCACAGTCCACAGCAGCGGCGCCACGTAGGGAACGTCCGTCAGCGGCATGGAACCCGACAATCCCAGGACGACGGCGAGGTACACCGCGTACGCCGCGACTGCCAGCACCCCGGTGATCCAGGCGCTCTTTTCTTCGAAGGACATCTCGTCTCCCATGTAAAACAAAGCCGACATCGCTAATGTAAAGAAACTTTTACATTGTGTCAATGGCTTTCTGCGCTGGGCATCGTGACGTTGATTCCCCTGGTCGCGTTCTGCGCCTGAGCTCCAGCCGGCCCAGTAGTCCCTGCAAGTAGTACACAGCTGTGACCCAAGTGGTGCGGGGTGTAACAGGGGTAGGAGTTACGCGTGTGACGAACGGGACAGAAGCCTACAGTGGGTTTCACGGCGGTCCCGGACCAGCCGGGGAATTGGCTGGGGAGCCCCCCGAAGCTGGTCCGGACCGCCGGAAGTTCGTTTGCCGCCGGAGCCTGGCGGCCCGGCTGCAAGACGGCCAGGCCGCCAGGCTTGCCGCACCAACAAGGAGCCGCGTTGCCATGTCAGCCGCCCCGATGTCCACGCAGTACCTGACGATCGCCGAGGTGGCCGCAGCGATGCGGGTGTCGAAAATGACCGTGTACCGGCTGGTCAATTCGCACGCCATCGCAGCCGTGCGCGTCGGCCGCTCATTCCGGGTTCCGGAGGACGCCGTCGCCGATTACATCCGCCGGGCCACCGAGCCGGCAACCCTAGCCCCGAAGCCCAGTGCTCCCGAGCAGGACGCCCAGGATGCTCGGGACTCCCCATGACTGCGTCGAGGGGGGGGGTGGGCCCCCCGGGGCGGCCACGGGGGGGGGGGCCGGAGAACCCCCCCGGGGGGGGGGTTGGGGGGGGGGGGGGGCCCCCCCCCCGCCCCAGGGGTTGGTGCGTTCCCCCCCCCCCCCCCCGGCCCCCGGGGGGGGGGCCGCCCCCCCCCCCCCCCCCCCGGGGCGGTGGTTTGGGCTAGCGGGCGGACCAGCCGCCGTCCATGGTGTAGCTGGCGCCCGTGACCATGCCGGCGTCGTCCGAGGCAAGCCAGGCAACGAGGGAGGCCACTTCTTCCGGCTCGACGAGCCGCTTCACTGCAGCCTCGGTCAGCATGATCTTGGTCAGCACCTCGGACTCCGGGATGCCGTGCACCTTGGCCTGGTCGGCAATCTGCGTCTCGACCAGCGGTGTCCGGACGTACCCCGGGTTGATGCAGTTGGACGTGACGCAGTGCGCGCCGCCTTCCAGTGCGGTCACCTTGCTCAGCCCTTCCAGCCCGTGCTTGGCGGAGACATAGGCGCTCTTGAACGGCGAGGCGCGCAGGCCGTGCACCGACGACAGGTTGATGATCCGGCCGAAGTTGTTGGCATACATGTGCGGCAAGGCGGCCCGAATGAGCAGGAAGGGCGCCTCAAGCATCAGCGTGATAATGCGGCGGAAGTCGGCCGGATCGAAGTCCTCGATGGGGCTGATCCGCTGGATTCCGGCGTTGTTGACGAGGATGTCGCAATCCAAACTGACGGACTGGAGTGCCCCGACGTCGAGCAGGTCCACCGCCCAGGAGGTGCCGCCCACCTCGTCGGCAAGGGCGCCGGCCGCGGCTTCATCCACATCCGCGATCACCACCTTGGCACCGCGCGCGGCCAGGGCCCGGACGCTGGCGGCACCGATCCCGCCGGCCCCGCCGGTCACCAGGGCCTTGCGGCCGTTCAAGCTGCTCTCCATGTCTGCACTCCTCAGGTCGCGGTCCTATCGGCCCAGGCGAGCATGATGCACAGCACTGAGCAGCTTCACAGAGTATTGCCGCACAAACTGGACGTTTCAATGGTCAAACAAGCACCCGGTATGTGCAGAATTGCAGATATGAAAGCAAATCCCGATGACCTGCTGGTACTGCTGGCGGTCTCCCGTTCCGCAAAGTTCACGACGGCGGCCCAGACTTTGGGACTCAACCACACGACGGTTTCCCGGCGGATCGCGGCCCTGGAGAAGGCTCTGGGCGGGCGGGTCCTCTCGCGCGCCTCGGGAGGGTGGGAGCTCACGGACCTTGGCGCGGAAGCGGTCCAGGTGGCCGAACGGGTGGAAGCGGCCATCCGGCCCCTCGAGCAGCCGGGCCGGATCCCGGACCCCATCACCGGCGTCGTCCGGATGACTGCGACGGACGGTTTCAGCGCCTACATCGCAGCCCCCGCCGTGGCCCGCGTGCGCCGCGACCATCCGGGGCTCAGCGTCGAGATCATTACCGTTACGCGCCGCGCGCTCCAGCAGCGCTCGGGACTGGACATCGAGGTGGTGGTCGGCGAGCCGCAGGTGCACCGGGCCGCCGCCGCCCGGCTCGGCGAATACATGCTGGGAATGTACGCCTCACGCGCTTACCTCGACGAGTACGGCACCCCCGGGACCGTGGAAGAGCTGACGGCCCATGCGCTGGTCTACTTTGTGGATTCCATGCTCCAGGTGGATGATCTCGACGCTCCGCGGAGGCTCGTGCCGACCATGCGGGACGGACTGAGCTCCACCAACGTCTTTGTTCACGTGGAGGCCACCCGCGCCGGGGCGGGGATCGGGTTCCTGCCGTGCTTCGCGGCGGACCTGCACCCGGACCTTGTCCGGCTGCTGCCCCACGAGTTCGCCGAGAAATTGCCCTACTGGATGGTGCTGCGGCCCGATTCGATGCGGCGTCCGGCCGTGGCGGCGGTGGTGCAGGCACTGCGCGAACAGACCGCCGCCCGCCGCGAGGCGTTGATGGGCCGGGGCAGATCCTCATCGACTGCTCCGTAGCCGCCGTTTTGAGGCGCCAAAAGGGCAGTTACGGAGCACTCGACGGGATTTGTGGGGTTTGTGTGGTCTGTGGGGTGGGCGGGGCCGGCGGATCGTGGCGGACCGGGGCGCCGGCCGCGAAGGCCCGGACCTTGGCGTCGTTCCAGATGTGGGCGGGCACCGCGCCGCCGAGCAGCCGGCGCGCCAGCTGGGGGTCGTCGTCGAACGGCAAGTCACTTCCGGCCATGACCATGTTGCCGTAGCGCCGGCCCTTGAGCATGGCGGGGTCGGCGATGATCACGGTGTGCTCGAAGGTATCCGCGATGGTGGCCGCGTCCTCGCGGGCGTTCCTGAGGTCCGGGCCGTCGCCGGAATTCACCACGTAGATCCCGCCGGGGGCCAGCACCCGCTTGGCATGCTGGTTGAATTCCCTGGTGGTGAGCGGACGCGGGGTCATGGACCCGGCGAAGACGTCGCGGATGATGAGGTCGCGGGTGTGCGGGGTGAGGTTTTCGGTGACCTCGCGGGCCTCCCCCACCCGCAGTCGCATCAGCGGCGCCTTGGGCAGATCGAACCAGCCGCGGACGTAGCCGGCGAGTTTGCCGTCCAGTTCCACGACCACCTGACGGGCCTCCGGATAGGCGGCATGGAAGTACCGGGCCAATGAGCATGCTCCCCCGCCGAGGTGAAGGGCCCGCAGCCTCGGTCCCGTTTCCCGGGACCAGCGCGATTCCGCCAGCGCGGAGATCCAGCGCATGTACTCGAAGTCGAGGAACAGCGGGTCCGCGAGGTCGATGTGCGAGCTCATCACGCCGTTGATCCGCAGCAGCCAGCCCGTGGAATTGTCCTGGTCCGCGATCAGCTCGCAGTCGCCGGTGTCGATGTAGTAGATGCCCTCCACCGGGCCGTCGGGGCGGGTACCTTTCGGCACCTCCACCACTCCCGGCACCGTTTTTCCGGTGCTCCGGCCGGCCGCCCTGCTCCGCTTAGCCATCAGCCGGCCGCCGTTCTTCTCATCTTTCAACCCTAGTTGACCGGACGCGTCGGCCTGGCCCAGCCGCTGCCGGACGGGGTACTGGACCGGATTGGCCACTGCCGGCCGGGATGCTGGACTCGCCCGGATTTGGCCGCTCCGCGCGCCTTCCATCGCGAGGTGGCGACCCGGTGCCGGTCACCGCCGGTCCGCGTCGGCATCCGCCCGGAAGATGCCGACGCAATCGGTCTGTGAGAAGAAATACACCAAGGGTACTTACCATTTGTTAGTAATCATGCTTACTATTTGTACGCCAGTAGTGCTGGTTTGCGATCAGCATCCGATCTTCTTGGAAAGAGAGCGAAGATGACAGAAAACCAATGGCCCCAGGACGGGACCCTCGGCACCCCGACGGCCGCCCGGCAGTCAGAGCTCCGGAAGGAATCGACCATCCCGCCTTCGGCCCTCACAACGCCGATCTCCAACGGCGGAACCGCCAAGACCGACGCGGCCAAGGAGCAGGCCGGTGAGGTCGCGGCCCAGGCCACCGATTCGGCTCAGAACGTGGCTGAGACGGCCAAGACCGAGGTGGCCAATGTCGCCGCCGAGGTGAAGACCAACGCCCGTGATCTGCTGCAGCAGGCCAAGTCCGATCTCACTGATCAGGCCGGCACGCAGCAGCAGAAGGTCGCCGAGGGGCTGCGCTCCGTTTCGACCGAGCTGCACACCATGGCTGCCGCCCCGGATCAGCCCGGCGTCGCGAGCGACCTGGTGCGCCAGGCCGCCGAGCGGTCCTCCGCCGTGGCATCATGGCTCGACGGCCGGGACCCCGGTTCACTGCTGACCGAAGTCAAGACCTTCGCCCGGCAGCGTCCCGGCACCTTCCTGATGCTGGCCGCCGGAGCAGGCATCCTTGCCGGACGGCTCAGCCGGAGCCTCAGCGCCGGCGCCCCTGATTCGGCCGGTGCCCCGGCGGCCAGCCCCGCCGTAGGCAGCCCGGCCGCACCTGCCGCCCGTGTGCCCGACACCGGCATGGCGGTCCCGCCACCCCCGGTCCAGTTGCCGGCCCCGGAAACGACGACGGCCGGCTTCGCAGACGCATACCCGCCCAACCCGCTCGACGCCGGGACGGCGGGCAGGGTAGCCGGGCAGGATCGCTGGGCCTCGGAGCCCGTGGTCACCGATCCCCTGCAACCCGTCGATCCGCTGCGCGATGACCCCTTTGACGGTGGACGTCGATGAGCAGCGAAATCCCTCACACCGCCGCCCACGCCAAGGCCGAAACCACGTCCCTCGGCGATCTCCTGGGCGACGTCACGCGGGACATGTCCACCCTGATGCGGCAGGAAGTCGAGCTCGCCAAGGTCGAGCTCAAACAGTCCGCCACCCGGGCGGGCAAGGGCAGCGGAATGCTTGCCGGTGCCGGCGTCGCGGGCCACTTTGTGCTCCTTTTCCTGTCCCTGGCGCTGTGGTGGGCACTTGGAACCCTGATGGGGCTGGGCTGGTCCGGCGTCGTCGTGGCCCTTATCTGGGGTATCGCCGCCGCCGTCCTGGCCTCGATCGGCCGCAAGGAACTCAAGTCGATCAAGGGGTTGCCCCAGACCGCCGCGACCCTGCAGGAAATCCCGCCCGCGCTCAAACCCAACTCTTAGATCCAGCGAGGAACCACGATGAGTGAAAACCCGGATGATATCCGTGCAGAAATCGAAGCAACCCGCGCGCGCCTCGGCAGCAACGCCGATGCAGTGGCGGACAAAGTCACCCCGTCCCACATCGTCCAGCGGCAGACTGACAAGGTCAAAGAAACCGTCAAGGACGCGGTCTTCGGGGTGAAGGAGAAAGTTATGGGGGCCGCCGACCACGCTGCGGGCAACGCGCACTCCGCCACGGGCAGCGCCGGCGGGCACCTCAGCGACGCGGGCTCCGCGATCGGGGACGCGCCGACGCAGGTGAAGACGAAGACCCAGGGCAACCCGCTGGCCGCGGGACTGATCGCGTTCGGCGCCGGCCTCTTTGTCTCCTCGCTGATTCCCGCAAGCCAGAAGGAGCGCGAAGCCGCGGATGCCCTCAAGACCGCGGCCGAACCGCTCACTGCGGAGCTGACCGAGGCTGCCAAGAGCGTGGCCGACGGACTCAAGGAACCCGCCCAGGCCGCCATGGAGAACCTCAAGGCCACAGCCGGCGACGCCGCCGAACATGTCAAGGCCGACGGCCAGGGCGCCGTGGCGGACGTCAAGGCCACGGCTGCGGACGCGAAGGATCACGTCCAGCAGGCGTAGCCCGCCAACTGAGACGGCCGGCTTCCCGCGTAGACGCGCCGGGCGGCCGGCCGTTGCGATTAAGCCCACGAAGGAAAATTTCCATGGCAAAGAACCTTGCCAGAGCAGACAATGACACCATGACCAACGCCGAAACGGATGAGAGCAGCACAGCCAAGGCCCGCACAGCTCCCGCCCCGGACGATTCCCGCAAGCCGGACAGCCCCGCAGATGTCTCCAAGCCCTCATGGAAGTACATCGCCAGGAAAACCCTGCGGGAATTCACGAAGGACCAGTGCCCAGATCTGGCCGCGGCCCTGACCTACTACTCGGTCCTCTCCCTCTTCCCCGCCCTGCTGGCACTGGTGTCCCTGCTGGGAGTGTTCGGGCAGGCCGGGCAGACCACCTCGGCGCTCCTGGAGATCGTCCGGGGCTTCGCCCCCGCTGAAACGGTGGAGGCCATCCGAAAGCCGGTGGAAGAGCTGGCGAGTTCCAACGCCGCGGGCTTCACCCTTGTCGCCGGCATCCTCACTGCGCTGTGGTCCGCGTCCGGCTATACGGGGGCATTCGCCAGGGCCATGAACCGGGTCTATGAAATCGACGAAGGCCGGCCCTTCCTCAAGCTCCGGGGCACCATGCTCGCGGTCACCGTACTTAACTTGCTGATCGTCGTCGTGCTGGCAGCCATGCTGGTCCTGACCGGGCCGGTAGCGGAGTCCGTCGGCGGCGCGATCGGCCTCGGCGCAGCGTTCCTGACGGTCTGGAATCTCGCCAAGTGGCCGGCAATGGTGCTGCTGGTCGTGCTGGCGATCGCCATCCTTTACTACGCCACCCCCAATGTGAAGCAGCCAAAGTTCCGCTGGTTGAGCCTGGGCTCTCTCATCGCCCTGCTGATCTTCCTGCTGGCGTCTGTGGCCTTCGCGTTCTACGTAGCCAACTTCAGCAGCTACAACAAGACCTACGGCGCGATCGGCGGCGTCATCGTTTCGTTGCTGTGGCTCTGGATCCTGAACATGTCGCTGCTGTTCGGCGCCGAGTTCGACGCCGAGATGGAGCGCGGCCGCCAGCTTCAGGCCGGCATCGAGGCCGAAGAGTCCATCCAGTTGCCGCCCCGCGACACGAAGCAGAGCGACAAGCTGCAGAAAAAAGAGGAAGAAGACATCCGCCGCGGACGCGAACTGCGCGAGCAGCACCGCGACGCTCAACAGGACTAGCGGGCATTTTCGTTAGTTCGTCGGGGGTCTGGGCGCATTGGCCGGGCTCAGGGACATGCCCCGCGACGGGGGCAGCGGGTGGACATTGTGCCATTGTGCCCAGTCCCGGGTGCGAAGAATGGGCATGTCCCCCGGCGCGAAAAGGTCCAGCCTCCGCCTGACCCCCGACGAATCAGCGAAAATGACCGCTAGCCAGCGGGACCTCCGCCCCTAGCCGGATGGACGGCTTTGCGCTCTACTGGGTGAAGGACGGCCGGAGTAGGTGCCTGCCGCCCCGGGAGGAGTTATTTGGCAGCCACTGAGGGGGCTCACCACCGCCGCTGAAGCGCTCATGTTCAGAACGCACATCCGCGGTGGAGGACCCGGCACCACGATCTCCGCCGGGTTGCACCCGGCGCGCTGCAACGCGTGGATTGCGCGCCGATTTCGACGTATGCGACATCCGTCTCCAGAGGGGAGCTGGCGGTTCAGGAAGAGGAGGGCGCCCCCGTGCGAGCCTGGCGGTTGGGACACCCGGGACCGATCAGCACCGATCCCCTGCTGGCCGTCGAGTGCCCGGATCCCCGGCCCGGGCCCGGAGAGGTGCTCCTGCGGGTCAGTGTGTGCGGGGTCTGCCGGACTGATCTGCACCTGGCCGAGGGTGACCTCCCACCGAAGCACCCCGGCATCATCCCCGGCCATGAAGTGGTAGGCGAAGTGGTCAAATGCGGGGCCCACGCAGCACGGTTCTCCCGCGGGGAGCGGGTGGGCGTCGCCTGGCTGGGGCGTACCTGCGCCTCCTGCCGCTTCTGCCTGCGCGGCGAAGAGAACCTTTGCCTGGCCCCCACGTTTACCGGCTGGGACCGCGACGGCGGCTATGCCGAGCTGATCACCGTGGCGGAAAACTTCGTCTACCGGATTCCCGATCTCTTCTCCGACGAGGAGGCCGCCCCTCTGCTCTGTGCGGGCATCATCGGCTACCGGGCTCTGAGCCGTGCCGAGCTGCCCATCGGCGGCCGGCTGGGGATCTACGGTTTCGGCGGCTCCGCGCATTTGGCAGCCCAGATCGCGCTCTACCGGGGGGCCCAGGTGTACGTGATGACCCGGTCCGTGGCGGCCCGGCGTCTCGCCGTCGAACTGGGCGCCACGTTCGCCGGCGGCGCCAACGACGCACCGCCGGAGCTGCTCGATTCCGCCATCCTGTTCGCTCCGGCGGGCGGCCTGGTGCCCGTGGCGCTGCGGGCTCTGGACCGCGGCGGGACGCTCGCCGTCGCCGGCATCCACCTCAGCGACATCCCGCCGCTGAACTACGCCGACGAGCTCTTCCAGGAACGCCAGGTCCGCAGCGTCACGGCCAACACCCGGGCCGACGGCGAGGAGTTCTTCCGGATTGCCGCGGAGATTCCACTCCGCCCGACGACGGTGCCTTACCCTTTCGAAGCCGCGGACCGGGCGCTGCTGGACCTCGCGGAAGACCGGATCACGGGCGCCGCCGTGCTGCGCGTGGACACGAAGTAGTTAGCATTTGTTGTCCTTTTGCAGCACCAGCCCTCGCTCGCAGTGCCAGTCCTATCGCAGCGCCAGTCCTTCGGGGCACCAGGAACGGCAGCTGCTGCGGGCCAACTGGCCCACCGGAACGTCAGACTGAAAAGCAACCGTGAGCCGTTACCGGAGCAGCGCGTCAAGGGTGGTGAAGCCGTAGCCGGCCTGGCGTACCCTGTTGATGATCTGGAGCAGGGCGTCGGCGTCCAGGGTGGTGCCGTCGCCGGGGTTGGAGCCGATGTGCATCAAGACAATCTCGCCCGGCTGTAGCCGCGCGAGCACGCGGTCCGCCACGATCTGCGCCGTGATCCCTCCGCTGCTGCCCTTCCAGCCCAGGGTGTCCACGGTCCAGCGGACAGGCAGGTAGCCGTAGGCGTTGACCGTGGCGATAGTCCGGGCGTCGCGATCGCCGAGAGGGAAGCGGAAGAGTGGCCGGGGATCCGCGCCGGCGGCCCGGATAGCCTGCTGGGCTCCGGCGAGCTGGTCCCCGATGGTAGCGTCCGAGAGTCCGGTGAACCCCGGATGCGTCATGGAGTGGTTGCCCACCCGGTGGCCGCCGGCCACGATCGCGGCGACCCCCGCCGGGTTGGCGCTGGCCCAGTTGCCCGTTACGAAGAACGTCCCGCGCACCCCGGTGGCCGCCAGCGTCTGCAGGATGCCCGGCAGCCCGGCCGAGTTCGCTCCGGCGTCGAACGTCAGCGAGACCACGGCCCCGGCGCCGGGGATCACTTCAAGGTCGCTGCCGGCGAGCGCGGCGGGGAACGGCGCCGCGGGCGGGGCCGGGGCCGGAGGGGCCGGGGCCGGAGGGGCCGGGGCCGGTGCGGGTGGTGCCGGAGGGGCCGGGGCCGGTGCCGGAGAGGCCGGAGGGGGTGCGGGCGGTGCCGGGGCCGGGACAGGGACCGGCGCAGGGCCAACCGATCCCGGTTCGCTGGCCGAAGGACTGGGCATGTCCGACGGTGTCGCTGCAGGGCTGGCGGAAGCAGGATTGGCGGAAGCAGGGCTGGCGGTTCCGGAAAGCGGTCTGACTGACGCCGTCGCCGTCGGACCGGCCGACGGAGGTCCCGCCGAGAAGACGACCGCCAGCACCACCGCGGCGGCCAGCACCACCACCGCTAGCCACGCTGCCACCAAGCGGCGACGGCGGTCGCCGGCAAAAATCGACCACATGCTTGATTGTGGCACCATCGGCCACTCGAGGCTAGGGTTGAAAGTCCCAAGAATGCCTGCCGGCGCCCGATGTCCGCCCGTAATTTGCCCCGCAACACCGTCCGCGAAGAGGCTGCGCAGTAGGATGCGAGTAGTCCAGGATGCCGAAGCTACGACAGGATTTCCGTGAAAATTGCGTTCCGGTATCCGCTCGTTGCGGGCACGCTTGCCGCCCTGCTGGCGGTGGTTGTTCTGTTGTTGTCCGGACAGCCGCTCACTGCGCAGATCGCGGCCAGCGTCTATGCCCTCGCCGTGGCCGCCTACCTCGCCGTCGGCATGGTCCGCCGGCTGCTGGGCGGCCAATGGGGCATCGACATTCTCGCCGTCACAGCAATCGTCAGCACGGTACTGGTCGGTGAATTCATTGCCTCCATGATCATCGTGCTCATGATGGCCGGGGGCACCGCCCTGGAGGACTATGCTGCCGGACGGGCCAAAAAGGAACTGACGGCCCTGCTGGAACGGGTCCCGCAGACGGCCCGCCGGGAACGCGGCGGCACGCCCGCCGCCGGAACGGACGCAGGCGGAACCGACGCAGGCCGCCTGTACGAGGATGTCGCGGCCGCCGAGGTCCGGGTCGACGACATCCTCCTGGTCAGGCCCGGCGAAGTGGTGCCACTGGACGGCGTTATGCTCTCCGAGTCCGGCAGCTTCGACGAATCCTCGCTCACCGGGGAGAGCCTCCCGGTGGAGCGGGTGGCCGGCGATCCATTGATGAGCGGCTCCCTAAACGGCGAGGCCGCTGCCCGGATGAAGGTCACGGCGCTGATGGAGGATTCGCAGTACAGCCGGATCGTTGCCCTGGTCAGGGAAGCCTCGGAGAGCAAGGCCCCCATGGTGCGGCTCGCGGACCGGTACGCGGTTCCGTTCACCCTGCTCGCCTACGCCCTCGGCGCCGTCGGCTGGATCATCAGCGGAAGCCCGGCACGCTTCGCCGAAGTGCTGGTGGTCGCCACCCCTTGCCCCCTGCTGATTGCCGCACCGGTGGCGTTTCTCGGCGGGATGAGCCGCGCGGCCCGTGCCGGCATCATCGTCAAGTACGCGGGTGTGCTGGAGCAGCTGAGCCGGATCAAGACGGCCGCCTTCGACAAGACCGGCACCCTCACCTACGGACGCCCCGCCCTCATCGGCATCCGGACCGCCGGAGGCCTGGCGGAGGACGAGGTTCTCAGGCTGGCGGCCTCCGCCGAGCAGTATTCCTCGCACGTCCTCGCCGCCTCCGTCATGGAGGCGGCCCGAAACCGCGGGCTGGTCTTCGAAAGCGCCACCGAGGCCACCGAATTCGCCACCCACGGCGTCCGCGCCCGTTTCGACGGCCGCGACGTGGTGGTCGGCAAACCCAGGTTTGTGGCGGAGTCGGCCCCCGGGGTCGAGGAAACGGAGTTGGCCAGCGGCGAGCTCGCGATCTACGTGGGCGTGGGCGGAGATTTCGCCGGTGCCCTCGTGATGAGCGACCCGATCCGCAAGGAAGCCCGCCGCACCCTGGCCGAGCTCAAGGAACTGGGCGTCACCCGGACGGTCATGCTAACCGGCGACGCGCTCGCCACCGCCGAGCACATCGCGGACGAGGCCGGGCTCACCGATGTCCGCGCCGAGTGCCTGCCGCCGGACAAAGTCCAGGCCGTCCGGTCCCTGCCCCTCCGCCCGGTCATGATGGTGGGTGACGGCGTCAACGACGCGCCCGTCCTGGCGTCCGCCGACGTCGGAATTGCTATGGGCGCCCGTGGTTCCACGGCGGCTGGTGAGTCGGCCGACGTCGTGATTATCCTCGATGACCTGTCCAAGGTGGCCTCGGCCGTGCGGATAGGCCAGCGCACAGTTCAGGTGGCGCTGCAGAGCATCTGGATCGGCATCGCTCTCAGCGTGGCGCTGATGGTGGCTGCAGCAGCAGGCTACATCCCGGCCGTCGCTGGCGCCCTCTCCCAGGAGCTCGTGGATCTCGCCACCATCCTCAATGCGCTCCGCGCGCTCAGCCCGGGAAGGAAAGGGGCGGGCGGCAGCGTTACGGCGTCGATGCCGGCTTCTCGGCTTCGGCGATCCGCGGAACGGTTCTGAGGTAGCTGTCCGGGTTCAGCGAGATCGAGTCGATCCCCTCGCTGACCAGGAACGCGGCGAACTCAGGGTGGTTGCTGGGTCCCTGACCGCAGATGCCGATCTTGATCCCGGCGTCGTGGGCCTTGCGGATGGCCTCGCTGATCATCGCCATAACAGCCTCGTCCCGCTCGTCAAAGAGCGAGGCCAGCCGCGCCGAATCCCGGTCCACGCCCAGGACCAGCTGGGTGAGGTCGTTGGAGCCGATGGAGAAGCCGTCGAAGCGGGTGGCGAACTTTTCGGCCAGGACTACGTTGGATGGAATCTCGCACATCATGTAGACCTGCAGACCGTTTTCGCCGCGGACCAGGCCGTTCTCCGCCATCACGGCGAGCACCTTGTCCGCTTCCTGCGGGGTCCGGCAGAACGGGACCATCACGATGATGTTGCCGAACCCGAGCTTTTCCCGGACCCGCTTGAGGGCAGCGCATTCGAGGGCGAATCCCTCGCGGTAGCGCTCGTCGTAGTAGCGCGATGCGCCGCGGAAGCCGAGCATGGGGTTCTCCTCGGCTTCCTCGAAGGCGGAGCCGCCGATCAGGTGCGCGTACTCGTTGGTCTTGAAGTCGCTGAGCCGGACGATTACGGGCCGGGGATGGTAGGGCGCGGCGATCTTGGCGATGCCGAGCGCCAGGGCGTCCACGAAGTACGCCTTCGGGTCCGCATAGACCCGCGTCAGCTCGCGGATCTGCTCGGCTTCCTGTGGGTCGGTGACCCGCTCGGGGTGCACGAGCGCCATCGGGTGGACCCGGATCAGGCTGCTGATGATGAACTCCATTCTGGCGAGCCCGACGCCGTCCGCGGGCAGCCGCCACCACTGGAAGGCGGCCGCGGGGCTGGCGATGTTGACCATGACCAAGGTGTGCGTCTCCGGCAGTTTGCCGAGATCCACGTCTTCGGTCTCGAACGCGAGGCTGCCCTCGTAGACCCGGCCCTCATCGCCTTCGGCGCAGGAAATCGTCACGGCCCGGCCCTCGGCCAGGACGGTCGTGGCGTTTCCGGTCCCGACGACGGCGGGGACCCCGAGTTCGCGGCTCACGATCGCCGCGTGGCTCGTGGGACCACCGTGGTCGGTGACGATCCCGGCCGCCCGCTTCATGATGGGAACCCAGTCCGGGTCGGTCATTTCGGTGACCAGGATGGCGCCGTCGCGGAATTTCTCGATGTCCGAGGCGCTCCGGATCACGCACGCCGTGCCCTGCGCAATCGAATCGCCGATCGCGGACCCGCTCGCCAGCACCGTGCCCGTCTCCAGCAGGTGATGGATGGTGAATTGGGAGCCGGACTTTTGCGACTGGACGGTCTCGGGCCGGGCCTGGACCATAAACAGCTCCCCGGTCACACCGTCCCTGGCCCATTCCATGTCCATCGGGCGTTCGTAGTGGTTCTCGACGCTCACGGCCCAGCGGGCCAACACGAGGATTTCGGCGTCCTCCAGGACGAAGGAGCGCCGTTCCGCCTCCGAAGTGTTGACCATCCGCGTGCGGGCGTTGCCGCCTCGGCTATAGACCATCTTCCGGTCCTTGGAGCCGAGGGTCTTCTCGATGATTGGGGCGAACTTCTGCTCTTCGCCGGGTGCCGCCAGAAGAGGTTTGAACACGAGGTACTTGTCGGGGTTGATGGTGCCCTGGACGACCGTTTCGCCCAAGCCCCAAGCTGCGCTGATCACGGCCACGCGGGGGAAGCCGGAATCGGTGTCAATCGAGAACATCACGCCGGAGGCGCCGACGTCGGACCGCACCATCCGCTGCACCCCGATGGAGAGGGCGACGTCGAGGTGGTCGAATCCCTTGACCTCCCGGTAGCTGATGGCCCGGTCAGTGAAGAGTGAGGCGTAGCAGCGCCGGCAGGCGTCCAGGAGTTCCCGCTCCCCCGCGATGTTCAGGAAGGTCTCCTGCTGGCCGGCGAAGCTTGCGCCCGGCAGGTCCTCGGCCGTCGCGCTGCTCCGGACGGCCACGGACAGTTTCTGCAGGCCAGCGCGCTCCCCCAGTTCCCGGTAATGGGAGCGGATGGATTCAGCGATGTCTTCGGGGAATTCGCTGTCCAGGAACAATTCCCGGATGGCCTCCCCGGTGGCACGCAGCGTGGTCTCGTCCGCGTGGTAGCTTCGGATCCGGGCACGCATGGCAGCCTCGATACCGTTCACCTCAATGAACCTGCGGTAGGCCGCTGCCGTGGTGGCGAATCCGTCAGGGACGCACACCCCCTTGGCCTTGAGCGACCGGACGAGCTCACCGAGCGAGGCATTCTTGCCGCCCACCCGCGGGACGTCGCCCATACCGATCTTTTCAAACCACATCACCGGGGATTCAGCCATGATGTACCTCCTGTGCTCTCAGCGTCTCAATCGGGCGGTTCTCAGTGGGTCGCAGCGGGCCCGTCAGTAGCGGGCTAGGAGTTCGGCGCAGGCCTGCCCGCTGCGGTCCGCAGCCTCGGCGCTGAGCCGGCAGTGCAGGTACTCCACGGAGTGGCGGCCGCACTGCTCGGTGCACAGCGCGGAGGCGGCCCGGCAGGCCTCTAGCAGGGCCCGCCAGCTCGCCCCGGTGGCCGAGCCCAGCCGCGACAGGACCCGGGCCGTTGTCATGCAGACGTCGGCGCAATTCTGCTGGGCACGGATGCAGTCCCGCAAGGTGGCCACTGCCGGTTCCTCGAGGCACGCGTCCGCCCCGGAAGCACAAGCTTGGGCAGCTTCCAGACACGCATCAATGCAGGCACTCTCCAGGAACCGTTCATCCTGCTGGACTTCGGGGGCGGCGGGATGGGCCACAAGCGCTTGGCGGGAAATGGACACTGACTTCTCCTCAGCTGTCTGGCGGTAAGGATTCTGGCGATGAGTCTGACGGTATGGACCCATACTGCGGCGGCACGGTCCGGGTTGTCAGAGTCTTTGGACCTTTTCGGCGGACCCGGAGACTGCCTCCGCCGCCCTGCCGGAATTCCGGTGCCGAATGACCTTGTACAGCCAGTCCGCGAGCAGCACGGCGGGGATCGCGGCCACCGCCACGGCCAGGCCGCCGGGCGACGGCGGCGCGTGGCCGAGCAGCCCTGCCACCGGTCCGACGAACAGGAACACGGCCAGGAGTCCAAGCTCGGCCAGCACGGCCCAGAGCAGCAGTCGGTTGGAGAACCAACCCAGCTTCCACGGCGGAGAGGTGGCACTGCGGCAAGCGAAGGCGTTGGCGAGCTGGGCCAGCACGACCGTGGTGAAGGCCGCCCCCGAGGCCGCCATCAAGACATCCGCAACCGGCAGTTCCGCTCCGGGCGTCCACCCCGCCCCCAGCAGCACGGCCGTGTACGCCGTCATCTCCATCAGGGCTTCCATCGGTCCCAGCAGCCCGAATACCCGGAACATCAGGGCCCGGTCCATCAGGTGCCGACGCTCCGGCGGTCGCTTCAATGCGCCTTTACTCGGCGCCTCGCTGCCCAGGGCCAGCGCCGGCAGCAGATCGGTTCCGATGTCCAGGGCGAGGATCTGGAGCACGCTGAGCGCCAGCGGGAAGCGTCCGCCGGACATGGCCCAGAAGACAAACGGAGTCAGCTCCGCGACGTTGTCCGTCAAGTGGTAGGTAAGGAACCGCCGGATGTTGGCGTAGGTGGCACGGCCCTGCTCCACGGCGGCGATGATGGTGGCGAAGTCGTCATCCAGCAGCACGAGATCCGCCGCTTCCCTGGCCACATCGGTGCCGCTCAACCCCATGGCAACGCCGATATCGGCCTGCTGGAGCGCCGGGCCGTCGTTCACGCCGTCGCCGGTCATGGCCACCACATGACCGCGGCCCTGCAGTAACCGGGCCACCCGCAGCTTTTGCTCCGGCGAGACCCGGCTGACCACGACGCCGTCGCGGTCCAACAGGGCCGCGAGGACGGCGTCGTCCGCCGGCAGCTCATGACCCTGCAGCACCAGCTCCGGGGAGCCGAGCAACCCGGTTTCCCGGGCGATGGCGGCGGCCGTGAAGGCATGGTCGCCGGTGACCATGGCCACCTTGATGCCGGCCCCGCGGGCCGCCTCGAGGGCGAGCCGCACTTCGGCGCGGGGCGGGTCGTGCAGGCCGATCAGCCCCAGCAGCGTTAGCCCGCTCTCGACGTCTTCCAGTTTGAAGGCGGCACCCGGCAGACCGGGCAGGGTCCGCTCGGCTACGGCCAGCACTCGCAGGCCACGGGAGGCCATCTGGTCGACCATCCCACGGGCTCCGTCGTCGCCACCGCCGTTGTCGCCGCAGAGGGGGATGACCGACTCCGGGGCGCCTTTCACGAAGAGCGTGGTTCCGACGATTGCCGATTCCCTCAGTCGTTGCGGATCGAAGGCGTAGCGGTGCGACACCGTAGGCTCCTCCGGGTGCTGCCCCGGACCCGCCAACCGGGCAGCCAGCGCATCAATCGCCGCCTCCATCGGGTCCCCCTCCGCCCTCCACCGGCCCTCGTGCAGCACGGCCCGGCCCACGGAAGCCGCCAGCGCAGCGACGCTCAGATGCTGCGCCCGGCCGGCGCCGTCCCCGGTGATCTCGGCCTCAGGCCCGTAGCCCTCACCGATGATCCTGAGCTGCCCGGATGGGGTCCAGACCTCGACGGCGTTCATCCGGTTCTGGGTCAGGGTGCCGGTCTTGTCCGTGCAGATGAAGGTGGTGGAACCGAGGGTTTCCACGGCCTGCAGGTTGCGCACCAGCGCGTTCCGCTGGGCCATCCGCTGGGCGCCGACGGCCAGCGAGAGCGTGACGGTGGGGAGCAGGCCCTCGGGTACGAGCGCCACGGCGACGCCGATTGCGAACAGGAAGGCATCCCGCCACGAGATGCCGACCAGCAGCGAGAGGACGAAGAACAGGGCGCCGATAACCAGGGCCATTGCGGCGGTGATGCGGACGATTCGTTGCAGTTCCAGGGCCAGCGGGCTGGGTGGCGCCTTGACCTTGCTGGTCAGGGCCGCGATCTCGGCGAGCCGGGTCTTCCCGCCCGTGGTCACGACGATGCCCTCGGCCTGGCCGTTGACGAGGAAGGTACCACCGTAGACGGTGTCGCCCGGGATCTTGGCGAGGGCCTCGCTTTCCCCCGTGAGCATTGACTCGTCCACCGAGCAGCTCGCGGCCAGGACCAGCCGGAGGTCTGCCGGGACGCGGTCGCCAGCCGCCAGTACGACGGCGTCGTCCGGCACCAGCCCGGTGGTGTGGACCTTTATGACGCGGCTGTCCCGGCGGACCGAGACCATCGCGGGGAGAAGTTCGTGGAGCTTGGCCGCGGCATGCTGGGCCCGTTCCTGTTGGACATAGGCGAACACGCCGTTGACCAGGATCACCACGATGATCGCAATCCCGAGTTGTGGCATGCCGGCCACGAACGCCAGCACCGCGGCGCACCACAGAAGGATGGCGAAGAAGTGGGTCAGCTCGGCCAGCAGCTTCCGCCAGCCCGGTACCGTGCCGACCTCGGGCAGCGTGTTCGCGCCGAATTGGGTGAGCCGACGGGCCGCCTCGGCGGAATTCAGGCCGGCAATGCCAGGGGGCACGTCAGCACCGGCCCCTCCAGCCGGAGCCTCCGGAGTCACCATCGCCATCCGCGTCTCACGGGCGGCACGGTATCCCGGCGCGGCTCAGGTAGCTCATGGATCGAGCGTGCTCCCCGGCGGACGCCGCCCGTCAGGGCCAAAGGTCACGGCATGGGGCGAACCCAAGGCGTTATGCCAGTGTGCCGTCGGCCGGCGAACAGTCCGGTCCCGGTCACTCTGCGGCGCCCGGCGTCCGGTGCCGCCCCAATGTCCGGAGGTAGGCGCCAAAGCCGTGCGGGGCGCGGGCCTGCGTCCGGCCAGAGGTCAGCACCCGCATACTGTCCGTGGCCGTCACGGTGAACGCGCGGCTGCGGAGGTTCTGGACGAGCGTCCGGTCCTCGTGCGCGGCGAGCTTCGGGAAGCCTCCCGCGGCGATGTAAGCCGAGGCCCGCACACCGAAGTTGGCGCCGTAGATATGCGGGTGGTCCTCTTCGAAGGGGTGGCGTTCCAGCCAGCGCCGGCGCAACTCCGGGTCCATCCCTTCGGGGTCCGGCTCCACAGAGCCCAGCACGGCGTCTGCCCCGGCTTCGGCGAACTCCAGCTGGCGGACCAGCCAGCTTTCCGGGACCTGCGAGTCGGCATCGGTGTTGGCCAGCCAGGTCCGCCCGGCCCACGGCGGTGGTGTCCACCGTTTGCCGGGCGGCCGGCGTCGGGGTACTCCGATACCGGCAGCCCGGATACCTGCCTCCCGGCTGGCGCCGGCGCTGCGGAAGCGGACTTCGACGACTCCGAAGCGCGGGTCCGCGGCGACGTAGCGGGCCGTGATTCCGGCGGAGTCGTCCGTGCAGCTGTCCAGCACAACAGTCACGCCCACCTCCACCTCGGGCCGGAGCCGGTTCAGGGCATCAGCGGCCCGCTGCACGGCACGGAGGGCACGGCCGAGGTGCCGGTCCTCGTTGTGGGCCGGAATCACGACGGCGACGCGGTCGATATTGTGCCCGCGGGGCTGTGGAAGGGCATAGGCCGCCATCCGGTTACCGGTCCCGTTCCCGTTCCGGTTCCGGGGCTCCGGCCGCCGCAGCTCCGGACGCCGGGGCTCCGGACACTAGGGCAGCGGACGCCGCAGCAGCCGAATCGGCGGCGGTCTCCGGCGCGATGAGTATCTCGAGGACGAAGTCGCGTTCCCGGTAGAGCCCGGCGTCGGCCCAGCCGAGTTGCCGGCGCGCGGCCGCGTGGACGGAATCGCCGTCGAGCTCCCAGCCGGCTATGGGGTGCCGCCAGTGGCAGAGGGCCAGGGTCCCGCCCGGCAACAGCGAGGCCTCGACACGGGCGAACAGCTCGGCCAGCTCGCCCCGCGCCAAGTAGTAGCCAACCTCGGAGACCACAATGAGATCAAACCGCCCCTCCGGCCAGTCCTGCGGGACCGTGAGGTGGCTGGTCCGGGCCGTGGGGAGGTGCGCGAGCCGTTTGGCGGCGTGGGCCAGGGCGGCGCTGCTGGCGTCGACGGCGAGGAAGCTTCTGCACCGCCGGCCGAGTTCCGCGCTCAGGGTGCCGATCGAGCAGCCGATTTCGAGTCCGGCGGCGTACTCCGGCCCGGGCAGGGCCGCGAGGGTCAGCGAGCGCTTTCGCTGTTCGTACCAGCTGCTCGTGTACTGCCAGGGGTCGTCGGTGCCGGTGTGCACGGCGTCGAAGACGCCTTCCGCATCGCCCGCGGCATAGGAGCCTCCGGCGGACCCCCCGGCGGAACCGGACGGACTGGCGGCCGGGCGCTGCCAGGCAAAGGTCTCCCACGGCCGTTCGAAGTGCTGCAGGAATGCCGGCGACAGCAGCACCTCATCGCCCGGCTGCCCGGACAACGCTTGGACCTGCGACAAGTGGGCGGCCATGGCGGCGGCCTTGGCCTGCTGCTCCGCGGGGCTCAGCGGCAGCCGCAGCCATGACTGCCAGGCCGGGTCATTGGGGCTGGCCCGGAGCCAGTACCAGATGGGGAACTCCAGCAGCCCGTGGCCGCCGGCGGCGGCGAACTCGGCGGCGACGGAACCGAGCGTGTCGTGGTCGGTGTGGCCGTCATGCCGGTAGGGGGCCACAAGAATAACGTGGTCCGGCCGCACACCTTTTTCGGCAAGCGCGGCGACGGTGTCCCGCAGCGCGGTGTGGATCGCGGCCCGTTGTCCGGAGAGCAGGCCGTCCGGCAACGCAAGGAACTGCCAGGCATGGTCCGGCAGCAGCTGCCCCAGCGCGGCGTCGAATTCCCGCAGCCGGACGGCAGCGAGCCCTTCCGGCGTCGTGCTCGGCGATCCGAGGTGCGAGGCCTCCCCCGCCGTGCACAGCAGGACCGTGACGTCTGCACCCACGGACCGCAGCCGGGCCATCAGCCCGCCGGCGCCGAGGGATTCGTCGTCCGGATGGGCGGCCAGCACCACGAACACACGTTCCGCGAGTTCCGCGGCGTCTAGCGGCAGCTCCGGAAGCGCGGGCAGACCGCTGGCGGCCCAGGTGTCCTCGCCGGTGCCTGCGTCGTGGTGGGTGAAGCTCACCATGGGTGGTCCCCCTTCAATGCCAGGGCGCCCAGCTGGGCGTCGTCACGCATGGCATGGTGCTGGCGGATGTAGAGCGAGAGGTCCGCCATGCGTTTGCCGTAGCCCTCGTCGAAGGCAAGCGGACCGGGCCCGAGGTTCTGGCTCACCAGCGTCTGGATGCGTTCGACGGCGGCGGCGACCTGCCCCCGGACGCGCAACGCCTCACTCCACGCGCCGCTGCCCGAGAGCTCCCCGGCGTCGATCCGGGCTGCGGTCCGCGCGAGGTACCCGGTCAGGGCGGCAAGGGTGCGGTCGATCTCGCCGAGGTGGGCCAGCGCGATCTGGTCCGGCTCCCGCCCGCCGTCGGCCGCCGCCGCCAGGGAGTCCTTGTACCCGCGGGCCACCGCGACGGCGCCGCCGAGCCAGCAGGCCGCCACACCCATGCCGCCCCAGGCGAAGCCGGGACGCTGGTAGTACCAGCCGGGCCCTCCCAGCGGCACGGCCGGAACGGAGTCGAAGTGCACGGTGCCGCTGGGGATTTCCCGCAGGCCGCGGCTGGTCCATTCCGGATCGGCAAAGCTCACGCCATGAACGTGGAGGTCGACGGCGAACGCGGCACGGCCGCTGCCCTCGATGTGCGCGGTCAGCACGGCGTGGTCTAGTTGCGCGGCCAGCGAGCACCAGGGCTTGGAGCCGTGGAGCAGGAATCCGCCCCCGGCCTGTTTCGCCTCCAGCCGCAGACCGGCGGCCTCAGCCGCGAACACACCCCAGGCGCCCTCGAAGTGGATCCCTTCGATGTCCGGGCGGTCCAGGCCCTCCAGCGCGGCGTGCGCGGCAGGGTAGGAGGGATAGACAGGGTGGGCGGGATAGGCAGGGTGGGCGGCGGGGGCGGGCGCGGCCTGGGCGGCTGCCTGTGCCAGGATCGCAGACGCATCCAAATGCGGTTCCAGGGTTCTGCCTGCCGCGACATCAACGGCGGTGATGGAAGCCAGGAGCTCCCAGAGGAACGCCGTCCGGCCGGTGCCGGGCTTCGGGGCGGCTTCCTCCGCAGCTTTGGCTAGTTCCAGCAGCGCCGGAACGTCCCCCACGGCCGGCTGAGCGGCGTCCAGCAAGGGCCGGAGCGCGGCCAGTTCCTCCGGTGCGGAACTGATCCGCACCGGCCGGGGCGGGTGGACGTCTGGGGTCCCGTTCATGTCCGTGGCCTGCATTCCTTCGAGGAGTATCGCTGGTGCCGTTCGCTCCCGCTGCCGTCGGCCAGGGGCTGCCGCTCAGTAAATCTAAGCACACTTAGCACTTGGAGGTGCAGCCCGCATACGCCCGGGTCCGTCCTGCCGCTCACGGCCTGCCGGGCCCGCCCTACCGCACGAGCGCAAGGGCAAAACCGTCCCAGCCTTTGGAGCCCACGGTCTGGATCGCCGTCCCGTCCAGCCGCGGGTCCTCCCCCAGCATCTGCAGCGCGGTGATGATGCCGGGGGCGTTCACCGGATCGAGCGAGGGATCCAGCACAGCCCCTTCCCACACCATGTTGTCCATCACGACGACGGTGCCGGGCCGGCCCAGCCGGATGGCCCAGTCGAGGTAGTGCGGGTTGTTTTCCTTGTCCGCGTCGATGAAAACAAAGTCGAAGGGCGCGGCGTCTTCGGCCTCAAGGGCGCGGAGGGTGTCCAGCGCGGCTCCGACGCGGATCTCCACCAGATGGCCCAGGCCGGCGTCGTCGACGTTGCGGCGTGCCACGTCTGCGTGTTTGGGGAGGTATTCGCAGCTGACCAGACGGCCGCCGTCGGGCAGCCCCTGGGCCATCCAGATGGTGCTGAAGCCGGCCAGCGTCCCAATCTCCAGCACGCGGCGGGCGCCGGAGAGCCGGACCAGCAGCTTCAGCAGCTTGCCCGCGTTGGGCGCCACTTCGATGGACGGCATACCGGCCGCGAGGGCGGCGGTCACGGCGCGCTTCAGGGAACTGTCCGGCCGGACAACGACGTCGGACAGGAACTCCTCGACGGCGGTCCAGCGGGTCGTGGGTTGATGCTCGATCATGCCCTCAGTCTCCCAGTTGCCCGGGCCCGGCGGTAGCGTCCGGGCCCGGGAATCCTAGTCCCGGGCCGGAGTCCGGTGGCCGCCGATTGCCTGTTCCAGCCGCTCCAGCTTGCCGGTGAGTTCTCCCGAGTACCCCGGGCGGATGTCCGCCTTGATGACCAGCGACACCCGGCTGCCGTAGCGCCCCACGGCCTCGGTAGCCTGCTTTACCACCGCGAAGACCTCATCCCATTCGCCCTCGATGGTGGTGAACATCGAATCGGTGTGGTTCGGCAGACCGGACTCGCGGACGATCCGGACCGCCTCGGCGACGGCATCGTGAACTGACGCCTCATCCGCCGGGACGGCACCGGAGACGGCGCCGGAAGCTTCGGCCGTGCGTGCGGGCCGGCCTGAGGGTGCGACAGAAAATGCGAGCAACATGGCACCAGTCTGTCACGGGACACCGCGGCGGAATGGCCCTCATCCGGTCCCGATCGGATCCGGAGGCCGTCACATTGAGCCTTACCGCCGACTATCAGCTTTGCCCAAGGTCTGCGTTGCTACCCTAGGCAAATGAACCGGGTAGTAGAGGGCAGGCCGCTCCGCGCCGACGCCGCGCGGAATGTGGACAAGATTATCACCGCGGCCCGTCATTGCTTCCGCGAGCGCGGCCCGGATGTCCCGCTGCAGACCATCGCCGTCACTGCCGGGGTGGGCCCGGCCACGCTGTTCCGGAACTTCGCGGACAAGGAAGAGCTCGTCCTCGCCGCCCTGCACCGGCAGCTCGGGCTGCTGGTTGATCCGGCCATCGAGGAGGCACTCGCCAACCCGGACGCCGCCGACGGGCTCTTCAACGTGATCGAAGCGCTGATGGGCGTCGCCAGCGAGGAGGCCAACCTGCTCGGCGCCGTCGCCGGCCGGCGCGGACTGCTCACCGGCATCACCGGTGACCTGATCGAATCCGTGGCCGTGCTGCTGGGCCGCGGACAAGGCCAGGGAACCCTGCGCAGCGATATTTCCATGACGGACCTGATCCGGCTTCTGGCCATGCTGATCGGCGTCGTGGACACGATGGAGGCCGGCTCGGACGCGTGGCGCCGTCCGGTTGCGCTGGTGGAGGATGCCATCCGCACGGAACGGCCGCACCGGCCTCTGCCGCCGCAGGCTCCGTTGCCGGGTACCGCGTTCGACGCCGTGCTCGGCTGAGGCTCGATCCTCACGATCCGGGGCACCAGGCACACCGGACGCCGGGCATCAGTCCTGCGCGGGGACGGGGGACATGCCCATTCTTCGCACCCGGGACCGGGCACAATGACACTATGTCCACGCGCTGGCCCCGGCGCGGGGCATGTCCCTGAGCCCCGCCCCCGCACCATGGCTCCGGACGAACTAGCGAAATGCGACCTGACCCTGGCCCTAGCCCCAGCCCAGCAGCCGCAGGCCGGCGGCCGCAGCGGCTCCGGCAAGGACCACTACCAGAAAGGGTGCCCGGAGCAGGAGGGCAATGCCGGCCGCGGCCAGCGCGCCCAGCCGGGCGTCGAGCGCCAGCGTCTGGCCCGAGGCCACCGTGTTGACGATTGCCAGGGAGGCCAGCAGCCCGATGGTCATGGTGCCCGCGATCCTCGACATCCGGGGATCGCGGAGCACACCGGCCGGGACCAGATAGCCCAGCAGCTTCCAGGCGTAGGCCAGCAGGCAGGACAGCAGCAGCCACATCCAAAGACTCATGGGGTGTCTCCGGCGGGGCGGGAGGCGGTGCGGGCGGGGTGTTGCTCGGCGTAGGGATCCACGTCCGGTTCCAGTCCTTCGTCGCTGCGGCCATGGCTGAACCAGCCGATTCCTGCGGCGACGGCGGCGGCCGCCAGGATCGGCACCCCGGCGGGCACGAACGGCACCGCCAGTACCGTGGCCAGGGCGCAGACGACGGCGATCGCCACGGGTTCGCGGCCCTTGAGCCTGGGCCAGAGCAGACCCAGAAACGCGGCCACCGCGGCGCCGTCGAGCCCCCACTGCCGGGGGTCCCCCAGGGCGCCTCCGGCCAGCGCGCCGACGGCGGTGAACAGGTTCCAGAGGATAAAGATGCCGATTCCTGCCGTCCAGAAACCGCGCTTCTGCTCCAGCGGATCCGTCTGCCCTGTGCTCGTCGCGGTGGATTCGTCGATCGTCACGTGGGCGGCGGCGAACCGGAGCCAGCCGCGCGGCCGCAACAGGGCGTTGATCTGCATCCCGTAAATTCCGTTGCGCATGCCCAGCAGGGTGGCCGCTCCCATCGCGGCGACGCCGGACCCTCCTCCGGCCACGACCCCGATGAACGCGAACTGCGATCCGCCGCTGAACAGCAGCAGGCTCAGGGCCATGGTCTGCCAGAAGTCGAGTCCGGAGGTGACGGACAAGGCGCCGAAGGACACTCCGTAGAGTCCGGTGGCGATGCTGATGGACAGCCCCACCCGCACCGCCGGGGACTGCAGGAGTTTCACGGCCGCGGCGCCGCGGATAAGTTCCCCGCGGCTGGATTCCCCGCGCCTGTTTCCGGCAGCACCGCGCTTAGGGCTGGCGCGCTCGTTGTGTGGGCGGTCCTGGCGGACCAGCGGAATGGCATGAAGCTACTCAATCACAGCCGCGGAGCCCCCGCGGCCCCCGGCCGGATCGGCCAGGGACACAGCCGGGACGGTTCTTTCGCCGCGGCTGGTGGTGGGCGGAGTATCCGAGCACTGTTCGCCGATGCCAAGCAGGTAGGAGCTTTTCTGGCACTTCGCTGGCGCAGGCACAGTTATAGAACTACCGCCGGCCCCTTCCGAAGTACCGCCTATCGCGTACAATTGTGAGCGATCAGGAGGTTAGGCATGCAGTTGCAAAACCCATTGCGGGCAATCTGCCCAGCACTCGAGGCCGATGTCCTCATGGCGCTGGCCTCCGGGGCGCCCAGTACCCCGGGCGCTCTCGTGCGCGAACGCGGTGTACAGGCTTCGATCTCCGGCGTGCGCCGCTGCCTGGAAAGGCTGGAGGGGAACGGCGTTGTCGACGCCGGCCATCTCGGCAACCGAGTCGAGTACTCGCTGAACGCCCAGCATATGCTTGCCGGTCTGGTTGTCGAGGCGTCGAAGGCGATGGAAAGTTTCACCCGGTTCCTGACCGACGCAATCTCCCGTTGGGAAGAGCAGCCATTGCAGGTGACATTGTTCGGTTCCGCGGCCCGCCGCGAGATGCGCAACGATTCGGACATCGACCTGCTGTTCGTCGTCCCGGATGGAGCCAGCGACCAGCTGTACGAAGCGATCAGCGACCTGGCCGTCGATGCCTACCGCCTTACAGGCAACGACGTCCGTCCGATGGTCTACGAGGTATCCGAAGTCCGCCGCGCACCGGTCTTCGACTCGATTAACCGCGATGGCCTTCACCTCTTTGGGGACAGCCATTGGCTCTCACGCCAGCTGCACATATTAATGTTTGCCAGATGACAGCCCGCACCGACGCTACCGCGCGCCTCGAGGACGCCCGCGCGTTCGTGGAAGCAGCGGAGACCATCGACACGCTGAACGATGCCGAGTCCTACGCGGACGTGATCGCGACGCTCGCGATCCATGCGGGGATCGCCGCCTCGGACGTTTTCTGTCTGCTGACGCGCGGTCAGCACTCCAAGTCGGAAAACCACGCCGATGCTGTCAACTTGCTGAAGACTGCTGGAGGGGACAGCGCTGCTTTGAGCCGCTTGCTGGGTGAAAAGACAAAGGCCGGATACAACGTCAAGAGCCTGACCCGAGCCAAGGCCACAAAGTGCCTTCAGTGGGCCGGTAAGCTGTTGTCCGCGGCCGAGGAGAAGTACGGTCAGCCGTGAGCGGTAGCAGGGGTACCCGTCCACTGTTTTCAAGAACCAAGCCCCCAAGTTGGGAGGCACACTCAACCACTCACCCGGACATCCCGAATCCGCGGCCGAGCCAGGCGAAGGGCCAGAAGCCTAGCGTGCCGGCCGGGATTCCGCCGAGAGCTGGGCCAGGACGCGGGCCGGCCGGTTGGTGGTGATCTCGTGGATGCCGAGCTCCCGGCACAGCGCGACGTCGTCCTCAGAGTCAACCGTCCACACCCGGAACCGGCGGCCGGAGTCGAGCCAGCGCTGGATGGTCCGGGCATGCTCGCGGACGTAGCTGATGCCGGGCCCGGCCAGGCCCGCCTCGCAGTCGTCCAGGATCCGCTCACCTTCGGTCTGCGCGGCCTTCATAACATTCGCCAGCGCCCCGCCGGTGAGCGCGCCAAGGCCGAGTTCCCCGCGGATCTCCGCCACGTTCACGTCGTCCACGAGCTGGCAGACGGCCGACGCCGGGACGGCCTTGAGCAGGTGCCTCACCGAGTCCGGGCTGAAGCTCATGAACGAAATATTGACGTTGTCCAGCCTGGACGTTGTCGCGTCCCAGCCCTCGGCCCTGAGGATGTCCAGGACCCGGTCTTCGAGCCTGAGTTGGTAAGGGCTGGGGTGTTTGAGCTCGATAGCGAGACCGATTTCGCGCCCGGCGCCGCGCAGGATGTCCAACAGCTCGGGAAGGCTCAGGAACTGCGCAGACCGGCCGCCGTAGTCGTCCGGAATCCTCGCCCCCTTCCAGGAGGAGAAGTCCAGCAGCCGCAGTTCCTGCAGGGTCCGGTCCGCCACGGGTCCGGTGCCGTCCGAGGTCCGGTCCAGGTTGGCGTCGTGCAGCAGCACCGCGTGCTGGTCCCGGGTGAGGTGGATATCGCACTCCACGCCGTCGGCGCCGTCGGCGATTGCCTGCAGGTACGCGGCGCGGGTGTGCTCGGCGAAGGCGGCGCTGGATCCCCGGTGGGCGTACACCAGCGGGCGGGCGGCGGAGGACTCGTCAGTCGTCATGCTGACACGTTAGCGGACGGCGCCCGCCGGGGCGGGCACTAGGCTGGGCACATGCAGGTGAACACTGAGCCAAGAACCCGGCCCGCGGCCACGTCCGATGCAGAGAAGGCCGCCGCGCTTCGCAAAATGAAGCTGCTGGCCGTGTCGCTGCTGATCGTGATGGCGGTCATATTTGTGGTCGCCTTCGCGCTGCAGAAGCAGTACCCCTGGCTTGAATACGTCCGGGCCGCGGCTGAGGGTGGCATGGTGGGCGCCCTCGCCGACTGGTTCGCCGTGACGGCCCTGTTCAAGTATCCGATGGGCCTCAAAATCCCGCATACCGCCATCATCCCGCAGCGCAAGGACCAGATCGGCGCCTCGCTGGGCGAATTCGTGGAGACCAACTTCCTCTCCGAGCAGGTGGTTCAGGAGAAGCTGGCCTCCGTGGACCTCGCCCGCAAGGCCGGCGCCTGGCTGTCCGGTCCCGGCGGCGCCGAGCGCGTGGCCAAGGAAGGTGCCGCGGTCCTCCGCGGCGTGTTCACCGTCCTGAACGACGACGACGTCCAGGCTGTGATCGAGGGGATGGTCCGCCGGCACATTGTCGCTCCGCCGTGGGGGCCGCCGGTGGGCCGGATCGCGCAGAAGATCTTCGACGACGGACACCACCACGCGTTCGTGGACGTCCTGGTTGACCGCACGGTGGACTGGGTGCGGGACAACCAGGAGACCGTCAACAGGCTGGTCACGGACCGCTCGCCGACGTGGGTGCCGTCGTTCGTCGACGGGCTCGTGGGCGACAAGGTCTACATTGAGGTCCTGAAGTTCACCCGGGCGGTGCAGGCCGATCCGCAGCACCAGGTGCGCCTGTCCATCGACAAGTACCTCAAGGACCTCGCGCAGGACCTGCAGCACGATCCGGTCATGATCGCCCGCGCCGAAGGCATCAAGGCCCAGGTCCTGGGCGACCCGGAGATCCGGGAGCTCGCCTCCCGCACCTGGGGCACAATCAAGGCGGCCCTGCTCTCCGCCGTCGACGATCCGCACAGCGAACTGACCGTGAGGTTCAAGGCCGCCGTCCACGACTTCGGCACCCGGCTGGTGGTCGATCCCGAGCTGGCCGGCAAGGTCAACAAGTGGATCGGCGACGCCGCCGGCTACCTCGTGAAGACCTACCGTTCGGACATTGCCGGCGTAATTTCGGACACAGTGGCCCGCTGGGACGCCGAGGAAACCTCGCAGAAGATCGAACTGCAGATCGGCAGGGACCTGCAGTTCATCCGGATCAACGGCACCGTGGTGGGCGCCCTCGCCGGACTGGCCATCTTCACCGTGGCGCACCTGGTGTTCGGCTGACGCTGCGTTCGACTGACGCTGCGTTCGGCTAACGCTGCGTTCGGCTACGCAGCAGCGACCTTCGCCTTGGTCCGGCCAGGCACGGCGAAAATCGTGAACGCGAGTGCCGCGAGTGCCGTGACTACGAGCAGCAGCAGCCCGATCGAATAGCTGCGAGTCGCGGCGTCGTACGTGGCTCCCATGACCAGCGGCGGGAAGTACCCGCCCAGTCCGCCGGCCGCGCTGACCACGCCGCTGATGCTGCCCACCTTCCCTGCCGGGGCGAGCACACCCACCCAGGCGAATACCCCGCCCGTCCCGAGGCCCAGCGCCGCGGCCATGGCGACGAACGTCAGGCCGGCGGGGACATCGCCGTCGGGCTGCAGGTTCACCACCCAGGCGAGCACGGCGACGCCGGCGAGCGACACGATCACCACGGGTTTGGGGCCGAACTTGTCGGCGAGGACGCCGCCCACCGGCCGGGCCAGCACGGCGGCAAGCGCGAACCCTGCGGTGCGGGCACCGGCCGCGCTGGGATCGAAGCTGTAGATATCGCGGAGATAGGTGGGCAGGTACGTGGCGAAGGAGACGAAGCCGCCGAAGACGACGGCGTAGAGGAAGCACATCTTCCAGGTGACCGGGGTGCGCACGGCGTCGGCGAGCTTGGGCAGCACGGGGGTGGTGCTGCGGGTCCAGCCCGGGGCTTCCTTCATCAGGAACCAGACGAGCGCCGCCATCACGGCCAGGATCGCGGCGATCAGCAGGTGGGTGGGGAAATAACCGATTCCGGCCACCAGCCGCGGGTTAAGGAAGGCGGCCAGCGCCGTGCCGCCCATGCCGGCGCCGAAGACACCGGTGGCGAAGCCGCGCCGGGACGGTTCGTACCAGCCGCTGACAAAGGGGATCCCGACGGCGAAGACCGTCCCGGCCACGCCCAGCAGCAGCCCGGCACCGAGGACCAGGGCGAAGGAGTTGAGGAGGCCGCCGACTGCCACGAGCAGGATCGGCAGTATGGAGGCCAGCAGGACGAACGTGAACATGGCGCGGCCGCCGTACTTGTCCGTCAGCGTGCCGACGACGATCCGGCCCAGCGAGCCCACGAACACCGGCATGGCAACGAGCACGCCGGTGGTGGCCGGGTTCAGCTGGAGGTTCTGCGTGTAGAAGGCGCCGAGGGTGGCCACCGAGTTCCAGGCCCAGAAACCCGCCACCGAGGCCGAAGTGGCGAGCACAAGGTTGAGTGTCCGCCCCGCGGGGGCGGTCCGGGGAAGCGGTGCGGATCCTGCCACGTGTTGCCCTCCAGCTTCAGTTCAGCTCAGCGGTTCCGGGTGTCCCGGTCGCGGGTTCCGACGGCGGACCAGCCGCGGCGGGCGGCGCCGGTGGAACGTCGCCCGCCGACGGCACCGTCTGTTGATTTACCTGCGCCCCGGCCTCTTGACCTGTCTGTGGCCCGGCCTGTGGCTGCGCCCCCGTCCCGGGAGCGGTAGACGATGTACGGGCGGAAGAGGTAGTGGAACGGTGCCGTGAAGGCGTGGACCAGCCGGGTGAACGGCCAGATCACGAAGAGCGCCATGCCCACCAGGGTGTGCAGGTGGAAGGAGAACGGCGCCCCGGCCATGGCGGCGATGTCCGGCTGGACGATGAACAGGGACCGGAACCACGGGGCCACGGTCTCGCGGTAGTTGTGGCCGTGTTCGCCCTCGAACACACTCGCAAGGGTGGTCCACAAGCCGAACACGATCGCTGCGGTGAGCACCACGTACATGGTCTTGTCGTTCCCGGTGGTGGCCATAAACACCGGGCCCGTGGTGCGGCGGCGGTAGATCAGCAGGATGATCCCGCCCAGGGTCCCGACGCCGGCGATCCCGCCGACCAACAGGGCGTTGAAGTGGTAGAACGCCTGGCTCATCCCCACGGCCTGGGTCCATGCCATCGGGATGACCAGGCCGAAGAAGTGGCCGGCGATCACGGCGAGCAGGCCGAAGTGGAACAGCGGCGAGGCGATCCGCAGCAGCCTGGACTCGTAGAGCTGGGAGGACCGCGTGGTCCAGCCGAACTGGTCGTATTTGTAGCGCCAGACGAGCCCGCCGACGAGGACCACCACCATGACGTACGGCAGCACGCCCCACAGCACGATGTCCAGCGCGGTGATTTCGACGGCGGATCCGGGCTCGGTTTCGGCTGCCAGCATGGTCAGGCCCCCTTTACAGGCAGCAGGCGCGGGTCGTACGGGTCCAGCCCCACAGCTTCGGTGGGCGGCCCGTACCCGGCCATCCGCATCACGGCTTGTTCGTCCGCGGGCGATTTCCCGGGCAGCGTGGCGCAGACGGCCTGCAGGATCCGCGCGTGCGGGAGGTCGTCCCGGAGCAGTCCGAAGCGCAGCATCTCCAGGCTGGCCCGGAACCGGGTCAGCAGATCGCGGCCGGCCGCGAGGTCCACCACGGCTGCATATTCCAGCACCATCGGCAAGTAGTCGGGCAGTTCCCCGTGGGTGTCCACCAGGATGTCGCTTTGCCGGTAGGTCTTCTTGAAGTTCCCCAGCACCTCGCCGCGGCGCCGGGTGTCCCCGTCCGTCCAATAGGACAGGTGCAGGGCGTGCCGCTTGCCGAGGTCGAACTCGCGGACGTAGTGCGCCTGGATTTCCATCGGCGGCGTGGATTCCAGCCGGTCCAGGACCTCCTGGAAGTCCGCGACGGCGCCGGGGAACTCGGCCAGCGCGGCGCGCATCAGCGGCACCCGGCCGATCAGTTCCTCATCCGGATAGGACAGGCACCAGGCCGCAGCGAGGTAGAGGACCTGCTGGCGCCGGCTCACAGCTGCTCCCCGGCCGGCGGGGTGCCGGGACCGTGGCCGCCGGGGGTCACGGGTAACGGTCTTTCCGGGAACAGCCCGGACGGGGTCCCTGTGCCGTCCCAGTTCAGCAGGTTCACCCTGCCCCGCAGGGTCGCTTCGCCCGGGGCGGAATCGGAGGTCTGCCGGTCCCGGAGGGCCTTGAACGTTTCCACCGCCACCGGGACGGGCCTGCCGCTGGCCTCGCCAAACGGGGCGGAGTCCTGCATGCCCGGGCCGCCGTCGAAGTCCAGCGAACAGCCCATCTCCTCGAGGTCGTGGGCTTGTTCCACCTGCGCCTTGGGGATGACGTAGCGTTCCTCGTACTTCGCGATTGCCATCAACCGGTACATTTCGTACATGGTCTGCCCGTCCATGCCCACGGCTTCGGGGATGGAGTCGTCCGGGTCGTTGCCCATGCTGATGCCGCGCATGTAGGAGCGCATGGCCGCGAGTTTCTTCAGGACCGCGGTGACCCGGTCCGTGTCGCCGGCGGTGAAGAGCTCCGCGAGGTATTCCACCGGGATGCGCAGCGCGTCGATGGCGCCGAAGAGGTTGCCGGAGTCCTCACCGTCGTGGCCCTGGTCCCGCAGCAGGTCAACCACCGGGGACAGCGGCGGCACGTACCAGACCATCGGCATGGTCCGGTATTCGGGGTGCAGCGGCAGAGCCACCTTGTAGACCTTGGCCAGGGCGTAGACCGGCGAGCGCCGGGCGGCGTCGATCCAGTCCTCCGGGATGCCCTGGGCCCGGGCCTCGGCCTGGACGGCGGGGTCGGCCGGGTCCAGCAGCACGTCCATCTGGGCGTCGTAGAGTTCCTGCGGGTCCGTGACGGACGCCGCCGCGGTGACGGCGTCGGCGTCGTACAGGAACAACCCCAGATACCGCAGCCGCCCCACACAGGTCTCGGAGCAGACCGTCGGCAGCCCCACCTCCACCCGCGGGTAGCAGAAGGTGCACTTCTCGGCCTTGCCGGTCTTGTGGTTGAAGTAGATTTTCTTGTACGGGCAGCCGGTGACGCACTGCCGCCAGCCGCGGCATTTGTCCTGGTCAACAAGGACGATTCCGTCCTCCACCCGCTTGTAGATGGCCCCGGACGGGCAGGAGGCCATACAGGACGGGTTCAGGCAGTGCTCGCAGATCCGCGGCAGGTAGAACATAAAAGTCTGCTCGTAGGCGAACTTAATCTTGTCCTCGGACTCCCGGCGGACCTTCTCCACGATCGGGTCCAGGTGGCCATATTCGGTGGAGCCGCCCAGGTCATCGTCCCAGTTCGCGGACCAGGTGATCTTGGTGTCCTCGCCGGTGATCAGGGACTTGGGCCGGGCCACCGGGAAATCGTCGCCCAACGGGGCGTCCACGAGGGTTTTGTAGTCGTAGGTCCACGGCTCGTAGTAGTCCTTGAGTTCCGGCTGGACCGGGCTGGCGAAAATCCCGAAGAGCTTCTTCACCCGGCCGCCGGCCTTGAGCACCAGTTTGCCGCGCTTGTTCAGTTCCCAGCCGCCCTGCCACTTCTCCTGGTCCTCGTAGCGGCGCGGATACCCCTGGCCGGGACGGGTTTCGACGTTGTTGAACCAGACGTACTCGGTGCCCGCCCGGTTGGTCCAGGCCTGCTTGCAGGTCACGGAACACGTGTGGCAGCCGATGCATTTGTCCAGATTCATGACCATGCCCATTTGAGCCATAACACGCATCAGTACTGCACCTCCTGGGAACGACGGCGGACGGTGGCAACCATGTCGCGCTGGTTTCCGGTGGGGCCAAGGTAGTTGAACGCGTAGGCCAGCTGGGCGTAGCCGCCGATCAGGTGCGAGGGTTTGACCAGCAGCCGGGTCACGGAATTGTGGATGCCGCCGCGCCGTCCGGTGGCCTCGGACTTGGGCACGTCGATGGTGCGTTCCTGCGCGTGGTGGACGTAGACCACACCCGCCGGCATCCGGTGGCTGACGATCGCCCGGGCCACCAGGACGCCGTTGATGTTCAGACACTCCACCCAGTCGTTGTCCTTGACCTCGATGGCGGCCGCGTCGGCGGGGCTCATCCAGACCGTGGGGCCGCCGCGGGAGAGCGAGAGCATCAGCAGATTGTCCTGGTATTCGGAGTGGATGGACCATTTGGAGTGCGGGGTCAGGTACCGGACCACCACCTCCATGGCCCCGTCCTGGCCGAGTTTGGGTTCGCCGAAGAGCCGGTGCATGTCCAGCGGCGGCCGGTAGATGGGCAGGGCCTCGCCGATGTCGATCATCCAGTCGTGATCGAGGAAGAAATGCATCCGCCCGGTCAGCGTGTGCCAGGGCTTGAGCCGTTCGACGTTGATGGTGAACGGGGCGTAGCGCCGTCCGCCGGTCTCGGAACCGGACCACTCCGGCGAGGTGATCACGGGCACCGGGCCGGCCTGGGTCTGGGCGAAGGTGATGAACTTTTCCTCGGAGCCCTCGGAGAGGTCCGCGAGTTTCCGGCCGGTGCGGATTTCCAGGTCCTTGAAGCCCTGCACGGACAGGGCGCCGTTGGTGGTGCCGGAGAAGGCCAGGATGGCTTCGGCCATCTTCGCGTCGGTGTCGATCGCGGGGCGGCCGTCCGCGGCGCCGCCGAGCATCACGCCGTTGGCGTGGCTGAGCCGCTCCAGCGGGCCGGCGAGTTTGTAGGTGACGTTTTTGACCGTGAAGCCCAGTTTGTCGGCGAGGGGCCCGACGGCGGCGAGCTTGTCCGCGATGGCGGTGTAGTCCCGCTCCACGACCGAAAAGGTGGGCATGTTCTGTCCCGGCACCGCGGGGATGGAGGTGTCCCGCCAGTCCCGCACGATTCCGCCGGGCTGTGCGAGCTGGCCGGGGGTGTCATGCTGCAGCGGCACGCTGACCAGGTCCCGGCGGACGCCCAGGTGGGTTCTCGCCTGCCGGGAGAACTCCTGGGCGATCAGGTGGAACATGTCGAAATCCGTTTTGGTCTCCCACGGCGGGTCGATCGCCGGGGTGAAGGCATGCACAAACGGATGCATGTCGGTGGAGGAAAGATCGTGCTTTTCGTACCAGGTGGCGGCCGGGAACACGACGTCGGACAGCAGCGTGGTGGACGTCATCCGGAAGTCCGCGGAAACCAGAAGATCCAGTTTTCCCTCCGGCGCCTGATCGTGCCATTTCACGTGTTTTGGCTTGAGCCCCTCGGCGTGGTCCTTGCCCAGGACGTTGTTGTGGGTGCCCAGCAGGTTCCGGAGGAAGTACTCGTTGCCCTTGGCGGAGGAGCCGAACAGGTTGGAGCGCCACAGCACGAGGGTCCGCGGCCAGTTCTCCGGGGCGTCCACGTCCTCGATCGCCGGGTTCAGGGTGCGGTTCTTGAGCGCGTCCGCAATGTAGCTGGGCGTGTCCTTCGCGGTGCCGGCGGCGACGGCGGCTTCCGCCTCGTCCGCGAGGTCCAGCGGGTTGCGGTCGAACTGCGGGTAGAACGGCATCCAGCCGAGCCGGGCGGACTGGGCCAGCGCGTCCGCGGTGTGCATCCCGTCCAGGGCCCCGGTGGAGAGCGGGGATTTTAGCGCGTCCGCGGAGTAGCCGTCCTGCCGCCACTGGTCCGTGTGCATGTACCAGTAGCCGGTGCCGATCATGGTCCGCGGCGGGCGGGACCAGTCCAGCGCGTTGGCCAGGGACACCCAGCCGGTGGCGGGGCGGGTCTTTTCCTGGCCCACGTAGTGCGCCCAGCCGCCGCCGTTGCGGCCCATGCAGCCGGTCAGCATCACCAGGGCCAGCACCGCCCGGTAGGTGGTATCGCCGTGGAACCACTGGCAGATTCCGGCGCCCATGATGATCATCGAACGGCCCTTGGATTCCTCGGCGTTGCGGGCAAACTCGCGGGCCACCCGGATGCAGGCCTGCGCCGGGACGGAGGTGATTTCTGCCTGCCAGGCCGGGGTGTAGGGCGTGGCGGCGTCGTCGTAGCCGGCGGCCCAGTCCCCCGGGAGCCCGTCGCGGCCCACACCGTACTGGGCCAGCATGAGGTCGAACACGGTGGTGACCAGCTGGCCCTCCACCTCAACGACGGGCACGCCGCGGCGGAGCACGCTCCCGGCCCCGCCGGCGTCCTCGAAGCACGGCAGCAGAATCTCGGCGCTTTCCGCGGAGACCTCTCGCAGCGACAGCGCGGGTTCGATCCCCTCAAGGTCCAGGTTCCATTTGCCCTCGCCGCTGCCGGAGTAGCGGAACCCCATGGAGCCGTTGGGGACCGCGGGCAGGCCGGTTTTCTTGTCGAACATCACGGTGCGGAATGCCGCGTCCTCGGCCCCGGACTCGGCCGTGAGGTCCTTGGCGGTGAGGAACTTGGACGGCGTGAGCGTGCCGTCACCGCGCCGTTCCAGCCGGACCAGGAACGGCAGGTCCGTGTATTGCCGGACGTAGTCGGAGAAGAACGGCACCTCACGGTCGACGAAGAATTCCTTGAGCATGACGTGCCCCATGGCCATCGCCAGCGCCGCGTCCGTTCCGGCCTGGGCCGGGAGCCACTCGTCCGCGAACTTGGTGTTGTCCGCGTAGTCCGGGCTGACTGTGACCACCTTGGTGCCGCGGTAGCGCACCTCGGCCATCCAGTGCGCGTCCGGGGTCCGGGTGACGGGTACGTTTGAGCCCCACATCATGAGGTAGCCCGCGTCCCACCAGTCCCCGGATTCCGGTACGTCGGTCTGGTCGCCGAAGACCTGCGGGCTGGCCACGGGCAGGTCGGCGTACCAGTCGTAGAAGGATGTCATCACCCCGCCGATCAGCTGGATGAAGCGGGTCCCGACCGCGTGCGAAACCATGGACATCGCGGGGATCGGCGAGAAGCCGGCGCAGCGGTCCGGCCCGTAGTTCTTGATCGTGTTGACGTGCGCGGCGGCGGCGATTTCGATCGCTTCCTGCCAGGACACCCGCACCAGGCCGCCCTTGCCGCGGGCCAGCTGGTAGCGGCGGCGCCGTTCCGGGTCGCCCACGACGTCGGCGAAGGCCAGCACCGGGTCGCCCAGCCGGGCCCTGGCCTCGCGGTACATCTCCACGAGGACGCCCCGGGCGTAGGGAAAGCGGACGCGGGTGGGCGAGTAGGTGTACCAGGAGAAGGCTGCACCGCGCGGACAGCCCCGCGGCTCGTATTCGGGGCTGTCCGGGCCCACGGAGGGGTAGTCGGTCTGCTGGGATTCCCAGGTGATGATGCCGTCCTTGACGTACACCTTCCAGGAGCAGGAGCCGGTGCAGTTCACCCCGTGCGTGGAGCGGACCACCTTGTCGTGGCTCCACCGGTCGCGGTAGAAAATGTCGCCTTTCCGGCCGCCTTCCCGGAACACCGCCCTGCCGTCATCGGTCTGGTCCCATTTCGTGAAAAATCGGCCCAGCTTCAGCATTGCGTCCGAGGCGGGTCCGTCAAACCCCGCAGAGCCTCCGGCAGTCATGCCTCCAAGCTAGATTGCGCCTTCCGGACCGGCTAGGGCCTTACGGCACTGGGCGGGGGCGGCAATGGTGCCCGTCAGCAGCGGCTCAGGCGAAACTCTCGAGCTCCACGCCGGCGCATTCCAGGGCGGCGCGGACCGCTGCCGCCACGGCGACAGAGCCGGGGGTGTCGCCGTCGAGGCACAGCGACAGCGGTTCCATTCGGAGCACCGTGCCGTCAATCGCCTCGACTTCGCCCTTCGTGGCGAGGCGCACGGCCCTCTCCGCGATCCGGCCGGCGTCGTGCAGCAGGGCACCGTCCTGCTGGCGCGGCACGAGCATGCCGTCGGGCAGGTAGGCGCGGTCGGCGAAAGCTTCGGCGAACACCGGGTGGCCTGCTTCCCCGGCGAGACCGAGCAGCGCCGAGCCGGGGAAGCCCAGGACGGGCAGTCCCGGATCGTAGGCCTGGATGGCGGCGATCACGGCGGAGGCCTGCTCGGCGTCGTGCACCGTCCGGTCGTAGAGCGCCCCGTGCACCTTGACGTAGTCCACCGAGGCGCCGACGGCGTGGGCCACCCCGTCCAGTGCGCCGAGCTGGTACAGCACGGCACCGAAGAGATCGTCGAAGGACATGTCCAGTGCGCGGAGGCCGAATCCGAACAGGTCCGGGTAGCCGAGATGGGCGCCCACCCGGACGTCGAGTTCGTACGCGGCCCGGCAGGTGTCCAGCATGGTCACGGGGTCCCCGGCGTGCAGCCCGCAGGCCACGCTGGCGCTCGTGAGCAGCGGAAACATCGCGGCGTCCTCGCCCATGGTCCAGGTCCCGAAGGACTCCCCCAGGGCTGCGTTCAGATCCAAAAGGTGCCGCCGTCCTTCGCGGAGTCTTTCCGGGTGCCGTCGCCGGAGGGGGCGTCCTGGCCGACGCCGGGTGCGCCGCCGTCGTAAGCGCCCGGTGCGCCGCCGTCGTTAGCGCCCTGGCCGGCGCTCCGGAGCGCTTCCGGGCCGGGGGCCCTGGCGACGGACAGCAGTTCGCCGGGGATCGTGTCCGGCATCGGTCCGAACGCTTCTTTGGCGTTGGCGACGACGGCGCGGCCCATCATCCGGTTGCCGACGCCGCCGACGACGGCTCCGATGCCGAACGGCAGCGCCCGGCCCAGGAGTGCCGTGCCCTGCTTTTTCAGCAGGCTCTTCAGGAACATCGTCTGTAGCCGTTCGCGTACCGAGCCGAAGCCGGCCAGCGGGACGCGGCGTGCGAAGAGGGAGCCCCAGGCCTGGGTGGGCCCCTTGCCCTGCCCGGCGGCCTGGCCGCTCAGGGAGCTCAGCAGGGCGGTGCCCTCCTCGCCGAGCATGATGGCCATGACCAGGGTGCTGGCCCGGTCCGGGTCCACCATCCGCACGCCGTGCAGCTCGGCGAGGGAGGTGGAGAAGAGAGCGGTGGCTTCCAGGAATCCCACGGTGGCGGCCGCTGAAAGGCCCAGGGCAGCCACGGTTCCGATGCCGGGGACGACGGCGGATCCGCCGACGAGCGCGCCGCCACCGGTCACGGCGATGAGGTAGTCCCGTTCCAGCTTCGCGGCGAGCTGGGCCGCCGTGGCGTTCGGATGCTTCTTCTGCAGGCGCCGGAGGTTCGCGAGGATCAACGGCCGCTGGATTTCAACGGCCCGCAGGAGCACGTTGTGGACGCCCTGTTTGGGCAGGCCCTGTGCATCAAACATCGCATTGTGGGCGGTCTGCTGGGCAATCTTCATTGCCGGGTTGCTGCGCTTGGCCATCGTCGCCTCTCGTCGGAACCGGAACTGCTAATAGAGCCTTAACTCTAATATGGACTGCTGTTTGTCAACGGCTCGTGGCGAAGCGGGCCCGGCGCAGCGGCTGCCCCGGCGGGTGCGGGCAGCTGGGTGCGGGCAGCTGGGTACGGATCGGCGCCGCCCAACTGCCCGCGGGATCCTGCCGGGGTTAGCGCCAATGCCGTTCGGTTAAGGGCTGGGGGCGGGTGTCAAGATCCTCGTGCTGAGTGTCGCCGGGTACGTGCGGCGGTCGATATCGCGTTCCTTGGCC